>NZ_JSWE01000095.1 GCF_000815465.1 Candidatus Jidaibacter acanthamoeba
AGTTATTTGCTTCTACCAACATCTATCTCCAATTTCTATTCTTTGCAACACAACCTGAGAACGTAATCCATAGGAATATAAAAAGGAAAGAAATAATTGAGAAAATAGCAACCGGCCTAGGAATAGATCTAAATGAGTATATTAGTAAAAGCCCGGATTATACTTTAAATAAAAACCAGATTGATCCTGAACTATATGATAAAGCTTCTAAGATGGTACTAAATGTATTAACAAATAAAAGCCTAGGATGTCCTAAGCATGAGGTAGAGGTTTTGACCGGAGCATTATATGAGTTTCTATTAGAAAATAAGGAAGTATCAGATGAAATTGCCAAAGCATTCTGCCAAGGAATGATTAAGCATGCATTAAAAAATTTTATGATTACTAAGAAGAGAAGCTAAGTTTATTCCTAGGTAAATAGCACCTAATACATAAAAGGCTTTGAATTAGGCTCTATACATTCATTAAACAGCTCAGGATGATCCCTAGCCAATATAAAAAGGGCTGTAGCAGTACTAGGCGGGGTTGTTCTTCCTATCTCATAATTCTGTAAGGTTTTAACCTTAATCTTAAGCATCTTTGCAAATCCTAACTGAGACAGATTATAAGATTTCCTAATCGCTTTAATCTTAGCAGGGCTTAGAGGCTCAAGAACCGCATTGGATTTCTTTAGTTTTTCATAAAGCTCATATAATTCAGAATAATTATTGTCCATAACCTACCTGTTTTAATACTTTAAGTAGTAATATATACGCTGACAGCGTATATATTACCTTACATGAAAACAAAAAACCTTTAACTTAAACTTCTTTTTTAGTTTGTTGTGTTCAACTAAGGTAAATTCTACTTAATACCCTATTTGCCGGTATGTCTTAAAAACATATTAACCAACTCTATGATGACTCAGAAAATATGCTAAGTTTGCTTCTTAGATAAGTAATGTAATGTTTTCGTCTCAATCCTGCTATAAATGTTTATCATAACTTAACTTGATTAGCGTACGTATATCATTTAGCCTTCTATTGTATAGGTAATATACACTGGCATATATGAATAATACTAATTATAATTGTAACAGAAAAACAGAACTTAAGCTTCTGATCAACTCAAATATCATTGAGCTTACTTGGGGCAAAGATAGAGATGACAATAAGGATAAAGTTAAGCTGGTAGAGGAGGACTTCTCTGCTTCAGGTAATAACGTTTACTCTTTACCTTTCTTTAGCTCTAAAGTCTCTGCAGGTGCTCCTACATTCGGTGATAGCTTTATAGATGAACTCATTGACCTTAACGGTTACTTAGTTAAAAACCCTCCCGCTACTTACTTCATGCGTACAGTCAGTGATGCAATGATTAATATAGGTATATTTATCGGGGACTTAGTTGTCGTAGATAGAAGCATCACTCCTGAGAACGGCAAAGTGGTAGTTGCTACATACGGGGGAGGGCTGATAATAAGAAGATATTATAACGATAACGGCATTATACTCTTACTTCCTGAAAATGATAACTACACTTCAATTAATGTTACAACCACTCCAGGTATAGTAATCTGGGGTGTAGCTACCGCGGTCATCCATAAATTCTAGTACTTATGAGTAAGGTTATAGCTCTTATCGACTGTAATAATTTTTACGTTTCATGTGAAAGGTTGTTTAATCCTTCTTATATAGGTAAGCCTGTAGTTGTGTTATCGAATAATGACGGTTGTGTGGTATCTCGCTCTAATGAGTCTAAGCTACTCGGTATCCCTATGGGGGCACCTTACTTTAAGTTTGAAGAAATATGTAGGAGACATAAGATAATCACTCACTCTTCTAATTACGAGCTATATGGCGATATATCACAAAGAGTAATGGCGACACTGGAAGCATTTGTACCCGATATGGAAGTATACTCGATAGATGAAGCTTTTGTTGATTTGACAGGTATTCTTGATCCTCTTACATTTTGTATAATGCTTCGTAGAAAAGTAATGCTTTGGACTGGTATTCCGGTATCAATAGGTATAAGTTATACTAAGACATTAGCTAAAGCAGCAGGAGAGGTAGCTAAGAAGTCTGAGAGCGGGGTAGGGGTACTATTTAATGTAGAAGATATAGATATAACCCTAAAGGCTCTTAGTATTTATGATGTATGGGGTATAGGTAAGCAATGGGGAACAAGATTAGAACTCAAGTTTAATATCAGAACTGCTTATGACTTAAAACAAGCAAGCCCTAAATTTATCAGAGAGCACTTCTCCGTAGTTATGGAGAGAATAATATATGAGCTAAACGGTATTGCTTGTTTAGAGCTTGAGGAGATAGAAGCAAAGAAGTCTATTTCTTCTACACGTACATTTGGCAGAAGTGTAAGTGAGATTAGGGAACTAAGGGAAGCAGTTGCAAGCTATACTGCAAATGCAGCAAGAAAGCTTAGAATGCAGAACTCTAAAGTATATAGCTTATATGTTTACATAAGGACGGATTACTATAAGAACACCACGCAATATAATAATGGGAAAGTAGTTGAGCTTGTCTATCCTACCTCAGATACGGGGTTACTAATCAATGCGGCAATAAAGGGTTTGGAAGCAGTATATAAAAGCGGGTTCCAATATAAGAAAGCAGGAGTGATCTTACTTAACATAGTACAAGATAGTTACCTACAGCAGGATATACTGGAGGAATACAGCCATACACATAAAAAAAGGTCAAAAGCATTAATGCAGGCAGTTGATTTACTAAATAAGAAGTACGGCAGAGGCACCATACAGCATGCAGCCGAGGGGATAAAGAAGGAATGGAAGGTAAAGGCTGAATTACTATCACCCAGGTATAGTACCAGGTGGGATGAGCTAAAGGGGGTAGGGTAGTTATTATTCTTCAACATTGAAAGGAAAAAAGAACAAGTTATATGCTAAAAGGAAGGGAAACTAAACAATACAGTTAAAGCGGTGAGGTCGCTACGGCGCTTTTTGGGGGCGCGCTCCCTCACCTTGCTTATAAGGGCGCTAACTTGTGATAAAAACTTGTACCTACTTCCTTTATAGTTCTTAATTAACAAGGGCTAAACTTATACAATTTACTTTGAACTATTTAATATCAATTTTGCTTTTCTACTACAATTATATGCAGTCCACCCTGTTAAGTATATGCCTATTAAATACCATAGAAGAAGGGAAAAGCTTATAATTAAATCACGAGACCCATAAACAGGAATTTCATAGAACTTAACCATACCATATGTACTTATTCCAATTACAATAATTGCGAAATAAATAATCACAAAATAAGTAAATAGTTTTACATGGTTTATTAAAGTCATAACATTGATTAATTCTTATAAAATATTAATAGGAAATTACTATATCTCAGCTTTTTGTCAATATACATGCTCTCATGGTTATATTCTTTAACAAGATTATTTTTTATGGATGCGGGGTTATTGCAATAATTGTTATGATACCTTTACCTATACCATAATGCCAAAAAATTCTATATGCAGCAGGTGTTTTATTTTCCGCATAAGCTTCTAATATCTCTTCTCCGTTAAGTCCTTGTATTGCACTATATTTATGTGTTTGCAAACTCGGATGCTTGGGATTAGCTTCCAAATATCCTAGTGTTTTGCATACTGCTTTATATCTTTTTTGAAGGCTCTTATTTTCTTTTAATCTTCTTAAATCTTCGGCAGCTTGTTTAGTAAATAATAAACGAAAAAGCATTATTCATTCTCGGAAACATATTTGGAAAAGCTTCCTATATCTTGTACTTCACCTTTGGCAGATTCCTCAATACCTTTTCTGACTTGATTTAATGCGTCTATATTATTAAAAAGCCAAGCTTCTTTTATAGGAATCTCTACATATGGTTCTAAGATAACTCTATGAGTATCTTCATCAACATAAGCTTTATAGCTGCTAACTCCTTTTTCTATTAATTTGCCTAAACACACTCTTCCTTTAGAATCCAATTTAAGCATTTTAAAATTTTCAGTTCTCATAATTTAATTCTTAAATACTTTATTATATAATAATACTCTAATGTGGGATATGTGTCAAGTGGGATAATAGGATATAGTATTTGTATTCTGATTATTTTGTTTAACTAATTCAACAATTTCTTAGGATAAAATTTTACCTTTTCGGGGGATTGGGCAAAAACATCCTTAAACTTAATTTCTCTTAATGCTATAGAATATAATACATTCATTAACCTAGTTCTGATTTAAGTTACCATACCTAATACGCTACCGTCTTTTAAGCTCAATTACCTTTATATCCATTTCTGCTAATCTGTAATCTTATATCTGCAAGTTTATAACTCACTTCCGCTACATCGCATAAAGCTATCTTGAAAGCACCTGTATATGCCGCAGTTATCTACATTTAAACCATGTGGTTCGATAATACTATGTTTCCAAATATCCTTAAAATCTTTCCTTTAAAGAATCAATACGAACCAATTTAAGGCAAGCTTTTACTTTTATTACCATAATATTTTATCACTCTTTTAAACTCCTGTTTATTAATTTTTTGCATAGCTAGCACTTGTTGCAAATATGGATGCACCGGTTAATTCCGCTCTGCCTTCGTTTCACTCGGCATGCGCGGTAAACACGGGCTCAACCCCCTGCCCGCTCCAACCCTTCGTTCGC
>NZ_JSWE01000096.1 GCF_000815465.1 Candidatus Jidaibacter acanthamoeba
CCGATATAAAAGCATTATAGGTGCGAAACTAAGATCTAGAAAATGGGACAATCAAGATGCAGAAACATTACTTGGTTGCCATATGCTTAACAAAATGACTAACCTGGGTATGCCTCAATCGGTTAAACTCACTTAAATAACAGGGGTATAGGGAAAATATACTTCAACTTTGATTTGAGCAACATGATCGAAAAAAGCTGCAAATATTTTAGCAAATACAATAGGTTAGGGCGAAGATAAGAAGGTAGATAAAGTAATTACGAGAAAAACAGATAAAAAACAATATTTTACACGCTAAGCTATTGAAATATATGGTGCGCCCGAGAGGAGTCGAACCCCTAGCCTTTAGATCCGTAGTCTAACGGTTTAAGGATTTAAGTGCTTCCATGATATTTTACATTAACTCTGTAACTCTTATTTTATAGGGGTTGCATTATATAATTAACTATAATATTCTTTTAAAGAAATTGACATTATTTTCTACAGGGTGTAGAAAATATGTAGAAAGTAACTTAGATAAAAGATTAAGGCACATGACAAGTAAGATTAATTTCACTAAAACAGAAGTTATGAATTTACCCTTACCTGAAAAAGGAAAGATAAATTATTATTATGATAAACAGGTGAATGGCCTTGGTCTTATGTTATTTGCTAGTGGTACAAGAACATTTTTTTTATATAAACGCATAAATGGCAGGCCTGACAAAGTGAAATTAGGTAGATTTCCTGAAATCTCTGTTGAGCAGGCAAGAAAAGCTGCTTATTCCGCTATTACAGATATTGCCAAGGGTATTAACCCAAAAGATGAGAAAATATTTGCCAAGAAAGTTCTTTTATTTTCTGAGCTTTTTAATGAATATATGGATAAGCATGCTCGTTTGCATAAAAAATGTTGGAGAGAAGATAATAACGCTTATAGGGTACATCTCACACGCTTTTATAACAAAAAAATTAATAATATTTTTAAAGGTGATATTATAGAACTTCAAGCTAATTTGCTTAAAAATAGTGGGCTTTACTCTGCTAATAGAGTTTTAGCATTGCTTACAACAATATTTAATAAGGCTATTGAATGGGGATTCTTGGATAATAACCCATGTATAGGAATAAAAAAATTTAGAGAGAAAAGCCGGGATAGATTTATTCAAGATGATGAAATACCAAGATTTTTTGAAGCATTGAATAATGAGCCGAATGAAACGTTTAAAGATTTTTTTTATATATGTTTACTAACTGGTGCTAGGCGGAGTAACGTGCAGGCAATGAATTGGCAGGATATAAATCTAGAAAGAGCTGAATGGTATATCAGAGAAACTAAAAATGGAGAATCGCAAATTATACCTTTAATCCCACAAGCGGTGGAACTGTTATACTCCAGATTGAAAAATAAAATTAATGATTGGGTATTTTTAAGTGAAACTAGTAAGAGCGGGCATATTGAAGAGCCAAAAAATGTATGGAAAAGAATATTAAAGAATGCAGGTATTGAAAACTTACGTATTCATGACTTACGCAGAACCTTAGGCAGCTGGCAAGCTGCCACAGGAGCTAATAGCTATATTATAGGAAAGTCTCTTGGTCATAAAACCCAATCAGCCACAGCTGTATATGCCAGGTTAAACCTTGATCCAGTCAGAACTTCTGTAGGCCGTGCAGTTGATGCTATGTTCAATACCACTTTGAAAAAAGGTTAAACTAACTAGCTATATTCTGCTTAGTTGTAATTTAACCCAATTATTCTAAATTAACCAAAAATAAAATTTGCTTCACTAATATGATCAATGCTAATTCCACATAAGGCTGCTATTTCTGTATTTTCACCATTTAGATTTATTGAAAGCAAAACTGAAGGCCTATCAAGAATAGTGGTATTTACTAAATTCACCTCACTGTAAGACTTAATTAGTTTAAACTCAGATAAATCGATTTTCTCTGCTGGATTACATCTTGAAAAATCCATTATTATTAAATGGTGCTTTCTCAACTCTTCTATTGGTGTTTTTTTACTCTCCAATTGTTCAAAAGCCGCAAGGATATTATTGTAAGTATAATGAATCTTAAATATATCATTTCCACCTAATCCCCAGTAATAACCTGGCTTCACTAAACTAATAACATCATTTCCATTAGTTGCCGGTGGCACTATTAGGTCAATCTTCCTAGCCTTATTCAAAAAAATATTTTCTTCATCTATATAACCATATAACGTAGTTAAACTAATTATTGAATCTTTAAGTTTTTCCCTATATGAAAAACAAGGGTCATCACCCTTATAACATCTGACCCGAAATTCCATTTCCTCAATAATATGATTAGGGTTACCACCAAACTGGAATAAAACTTCTAAAAAACTTACAATATCAGCAATTGGTATTTCTTTTAGATCATAGCTCCCTATATGAGGTAAATCCTTAATATTAGGATAAGCTCCATAACTAATAAGTTTAGTTATTATATCTTTGTCTAGACTCTTAATTGCTGAATAAAGTATGGAATATCTAGGAGCATCAGGTGAATTTGGATCAGCGCCTACTTCAAGAAAAAACTCCACCATTTTATGATCTTTATGTTTTATTGCTAATTGTAGTGCTGAGTTCCCATAAGTATTAGTCAGCCCATTATACTTTCCATGTTTATTAACATCGAATCCTTTATTAATTAATAACTTAATTAAGCTTAGGTTTTCTTCAATAAATGCATTGTATTCTACTATCACCTTATCAATAGGGTTTTTATTAAAATATTCAGCATATATTGCTGGAATTTCACCCGTTTTAAATATTGGCTCCCAAAAAGCAAATGCATCTTTTACTTCTTTTATACCCTGTAAAATTAATTGAGGTAGAGTAACTCCATAATATTCAGAGTTAGGGTCTGCCCTATATTGTATTAACAATTTTGCAATATTATAATTGGGTTTTCTTTGTTGATCACACCAAGTTCTAAAAATAGATTCTATTATTGGCAACCATCCATATGCACTTTTTTGATTTACATCCGCACCATAACTTAATAAAAGCTTTGCCATTTCATAATTATCATTATATACTGCTATTTGTAATAATCCATATTGATCATCTTTTCTAAAACACTTACGAATTTCTCCAGATGGAGTTCTCCCATCTTGAGGATTAATTATAATATAATTTGGGTCAGCATCATTTTTTAATAACAATTCTGCTGTATTATAAAAAGAATTTTTGACTGCTATACTTAATGGAGTATCGCCAAAATAATCTATAATATTAACTTTAGCCCCCTTTAAAATTAATAGCTCAACTATTTCAATATTATCTTGCTTTACAGCCTCTTGGAGAGCGAATCTCTTCTCATTGTTATTTCTATTATTTTCTGCATCTATAATTTTAACAATGTTTTCCGGATTTAAAAGATCTCTACGCCATAATATATCATAATTGCAACCAATATTAATATTTACTTTGTTGTCAATTAAACAATTTATTATCTCAAGGTTACTTTTATTCCAAGCCGCCTCAACTAGCAAACAACTACCAACTTCATTATCCAAATAGATATTATAATATGAGGAAAAAATTAATTTTATAATATTGATCGAATTATAGTCTATTGCATGAGCAATAGCATTTAGTAAATTTTTCTTTGTAAGTGCAAGATTTCTTTCTTTTTGAAATTTGGAACTATAGCTTATTATTAGCTTAGCTATTTCAATATTATTTTTAAAGGCATATCTTATTGGATTAGGGTGGCGTGAGTTACCATTAGGATCACCCCCATGCTCTAATAATAATCTAACTAGCTCAATATTTTTTGAATATATTGCTTCATATAAAAGGTTAAAACTATCTTCTTTATATTGCGGGTAAGCCGACGAGATATTTGGGTCAGCTTTATAAGCTAGTAAAGTTTTAGTTAAAGTGATATTATTATTTTTTATTGCACGTTGTAAGGGATATAGGTTATATTCCTCAAAACAATATTTTCCCCAATCGCTTGATCCTGCAGAGGGAATATTTGGATTAGCCCTGTATTTTAGTAATAATTCAACAATCCTATAATCTCCTGCATCAATTGCTTTATCTAATACGGTATCAAAGCAAGAAACCTTTTTTCTAAAGAAATCAATTTCTCTATCAGGTTTTAAATTAAGTTGAATATTCGGGTCAGCTCCTGCTTCAAGTAATAAATTTATAATATCATAGCTTCCCATTGATACGGCTATGTATAAAGGGTTATCTTCTTTTTTTAAATTTAAGAAAATATTTTTATCTCCTAGTAGTACTCTTATTATTTCTATCCTTTCATATCTTACTGCCCTACTAATTATTGGCTCATATTTAATAGCATTAACATTTGCTCCATTTTCAAGAAGCAATTTAATAATTTCTATTTTATAATCCTTTTGCTCTACTGCTACAGCTAATGAATTATAGAATCTATCTTCTGAGTTGTTTATTGCTACCTTATATTTTGTTAGTAAAAGCTTAACAGTATAAATACACCCTGTTTTTATTGCGGATTCTAGTTCACTCTCAAGCATTCTATTAGCTTCAGAAATAAAATATTCTTCTTCTGGTTGCTTATTGAGTATTATAGTAAGCGGGTCATTTAAGAGCTTATCTAAACCAACATATTTGCTTAACTCTGATTTCAATAACTCAATTATCTTTACTTCATTTTTACATCTATCTTCCTGCTTATCGAAGAAGCTAGTATCTAACGCTAACTCTGTATCTCTGGTTACATTAATAGAATTTATACTAGAAATGTTATGATCATTTATACCCATATTATCCAATTCAATTATAGAGGAGTTTTGAGGCCTATGTACTTCAATAACTTTTGGCACTACCTTATCTCTTAATAAATCAGCTATTACTTCTTTAGCCGATTTATTATCTTCATGCTCACCAAAAAATTTCGCTTCTTCAAATATTGTTATAGCTACTGAACCCACAACTATTACACCTGCAAAACAAGCAGCAGGAGCAGCACCTAAAAGCCCTAAAGCAGTACCAGTTACTCCTCCAGCAATACCACTAGTTAGCCATGAAGCAATTGTTTGAGCAGCTGCAATTTGTTCAGCTTTCCATCCTTGGTTGCCACTTATTTCTCTTTCATCTTTAAGATAATCTAGATAGCTATAAGCGATTCCAACTGTAGCTATCTGACCATGAGTAATCCATTTTTTCCATCCCTTAACGCCTTGCACTTTAAAGACCTCATTAACACTCTCGGAAATCATATCAAATAAATGATCAACGTAGTCCTTAGCCTTTTTTCTTTTAAAAACATCCTTAATTTCATCAAATATTTTTCTATTTTTAGTTTCTAGTTGGCCAGTCTGGTTAAATTCACCTGCTATTATCAGGAAATCCTTATTACTCATTTTTCTTCTCAAATAATTCAATTTAGTGCAACCATGTTGGTTGTATACTAATATTACACTTATTTAAAAGAGATTTTTGAGCTTTAGACAATTGATGTGTCAACAGTTAAGCGGACATAATGCTAAGCAGATTTTTGTATATATTCAAACTTTGTAGGTGATAAATAATCATTAGCAGAATGAATTCTAATACGGTAGTAAAATACCTCAATATATTCAAATATCGTTTGTTTTGCTTTCTTCTTGATTTTAAATTTACATTGGTGATAATTCAGTTTTCAAGGTATGGAAAAAGCTCTCTGCAACGGCGTTATCAAAGCAATTATCTTTACGGCTCATACTTTGAATAATATGACAGGATAAGCTTTGGGAGATAAATTAATAATAACACAATTTTTTGGAAACTCCCAGAAAATATGATAAAGCAATCTATAAGTTACGTCACCTTGTTGAAAATGCATTCCTGCATCTTAAACGATGGAGAGGCATTGCCACCAGGTATGCTAAAAACTCCGCCTCTTTCCTTGCTGCCGTTCAAATCAGGTGTTTAATACTATGGGCTAATATCTCATGACGACACTATCTAGATAATTTATCTTCTAATGCTCAATATTATCTACAAAATACCTAATCAACTTCTCAGTCCTATGATGAAGTAATCCGAATTTAGCTTTATGCAAATTAAGATATTGGTTGAATTGGAATGAGTCTTTTGATTTTGCTCCGACAATACCTAACCTATAGTATAAGTAGCTAATATCATCAGTTCTCGAATCTTCAAAAAGTTGTTTAAAAGTTAGTTCGGCCATTACGTAATATTCATTCGCTTCAGTATATCTATGCTGTTTTTCATTTACCTCACCCAGAATAACTAAAGTGTTCGCCATATCAATATCTATGGCATCATCACCCAGTATTTTTCTTAGTATATACAAAGCTTTCTCAATATAGTTTTTAGCTAACTCTAATTTACTTAGTTTTATTGCTGAAGCGGAAAGAACTATTAATATTCTAGCTATTAATTCGTGATCCATATCTTTGTAATACTTATTAGCCAGTTCATATAATTTATTACTTAGGTCAAAAGCTTCACTATATCTGCCTGCTTTAAGAAAAACTTCAGCTTGCAATAAAAATAACGGCCATTCTCCCGGCACTTCTCTAATATCTTTTACTTCTTCATAATCAATTGCTTTAGTAACTAAGTTTAATGCATCCAGGTAATTACCTTTATCCATCTCTACCTTAGCTTTTACGGCATTAAACAATCCTGCTTTTATATCACGATTGCTCCTAATTATTACTTCTGCTAAGTTTACGTATTTATCTGCATTATCTATATCACCTTGATAAATATAAAACTGAGCAAGCTGGTTATATAGATTCAAGTGATCAGAAACCCTTTCAGGGTATTGCTTAAGCAGCATTAAAGCTTTATTAGCTTCTTGAATAGATAATTCTGAATTTGCAAACCTCCAGTTGTGATATATAGCTTTGATATGATGGAATTGTGCTAATAATAATCCGTTTATCTTTATATCGTAATTAATTAAATTATTTATCTCGTCTATCAATCTGCTACAAGAATCATAATCTAAGGTAACCAGTAAATCGTATTCAAGCTGCCTAATATACATGGCAGCAAGGTCTTCAGTATATACTAACAATTCCTTTGATTTAGTTGCAATAGTTCCTAAGTGATCAAAAATATATGGCCTACTTAAGATCAGCGGAGCTAGCTCCTCAATTTGATCAGGTAGTTTGTTACTGATAATTTGCTGAGCTAGCTTGATATTATTTATCTTAACATCTTTGCTTAGCATTTCTTGTACTACGTGCTGTACAATTGCATGCATTGAGTATGTTGTAATCGACTCTTCTGCATTCGCTAATTTATTTTTCTCAATCAGCATATAATTATTTAGCCTGGCTAGTGCATCAGTAAATTCCAGCCGGCTTTCTTTCATTTTATCTTCTACTAAACTTTGTAAAAAATCTTCAGGTATCTTTTCATTATTAAGAGTGGAACAAAATGCCAGAATATCAAATGCTAAAGGGCACTTCTTTTTAAGGTCGTTTATGGAAATGGAGAGTGAAGTAAACACATTGCCTGAGTAACTGTCCAAATCAGGTAATCCGCTATTTTCTTCATGTAATTTTTGCTCTTTATCCCATAAGGAGGTTTTAGCGGATTTAAATATTTCAATGTAGTCATTTAAACCAATCGAATGATTAGCTTTAAGATATGCAACCGACTGAGATAAGGCGAGCGGATAATCATCTAAAATTTCAGCTAACTTATCCAAGCTCTTCAAATCATCCGAAGGAAGTAACTTAATTAAATACTCTTTTGATTCTTCTCTACTAAATTTTCCAAGTTTCATAGCTCCTTTCCATGAAATTAAGTTTTTTGATGTGATGACTATGTCGCCGCCGATATTGTTGTATCTTTGAGGAATTAAATTTTTTATTTTAGCTTCATTCGGGCTATCATCAAATATTAATAACCATTTTAAAGTAGTAAGCCTTAAGTAGTTCTTAACGCCTTCAACTATGCTTTCAGGTGTGGTGTTGACAGGTATTTTTTCTTCCTGCTTAATATAAGTGTTATTAATCATTTCAGCAAGTATCCTGAACTGGTCAAATAAATCTTTATCCGCGTCAAACCACCAAATAATATCATATTTTTCATTATTTATAACGGCATACTTCTTTGCAACTTGAGTTTTACCTATGCCTGAAATGCCCGCAATAATTGCAACATTCCCTTTTTTTAATGTTTGGGTAACTTGTTTCAATATTTCTTTTCTACCCGTAAAGTATTCATTATGGATAGGTACGTTCCATACTTTAGGTGGGTTTTTTCCTATAAGCTGCTTTGAAAAGCATTTATTAACAGGTATAAATAAAAATGTTACAGCAATTATGCACTTAATTAGGTAATACAAGCGTTTCATAACGGTTGTCTACTACGATTAGAATGTAAAAATACAATTTTTGAATTAGAGTATATGTTCTCTTCTTCTTGAGTACTTGGCATGGTTAAAGTAACCTTGTTCCCTTGGCGGTGTGAGTGTGTTGTAGATAATTTACCCTGCAAAGATTCCTGCGCTACATAAGGAAGATGAGTATAATCGATCATTAAATTTCCAACTAACTGCTCTATTTCGTCTTGACCCTTAAACTGTAAGCTATTTAAAAAGTTATCTGTAAGACCAAAGCCGTTATCTTCGAAGCAAAATATAATATTTTGCTTTTCTTTCCTTGAACTTATTTCAATTTTACTCCCTTCAGGCAATGATCTTATAGCACGAGCTAATAAACTAACCAGGACTTGTTTTAAAATCAATTCATTAGCTTTGATTTTTACCGAACCTTTAATAATATTATTAATTGTAATTTTCTGCTTGATTGCGATCGGTGAAAACAAGCTTATTATTTCATCTGTTAAAGCTTTTAGGCTTATCGTGTTATAATTCTCGTTATCAACTATATTATTTAAAAGTTGAGTAGTAATACTTTCAATTTTCTGCATAACATTTTTAAGCTTTTCATAATTTACTTCAATATCAAGTTCATTATTAAGAAGCTTAGCAAGTGTATTATTAGATTCTCTAATTATTTCAATCGATAAGCTTTTTTGCTTACTAAGCTCTAAATTAAAACAACCAGTAGAATTTAGGGAGCTCTTATAAGCCTCAATTAAGGCATTATTCTTCTCTAATTTATTTACAGAGACCTTAAGTGAATCTATTTCCTGCTTAAATATATCTTTGTAATCTTTAATGATCTGCTTCTTTTGCTGTAAGGTATATATAACTAATAACGTAATACCGACTACAAATGTTAACATGCATCTGACTAGACATAATCTGAATATGGATAATAAGAAATATTTTTTATTATATCCTATAGAAACTCTATAAGGTAAGTTTTCTATTTTAGGTATATGCCTTATGAGTATATTTGTTCGACTATTTTGAGGTGTATTGGTTGTGTCAATATCAAATGTAAAAGGTAAGTTTATATGTGATGTCGATTCGGTAATAATATTTGATAAATTTATAGGAAGATCAAGATAACCTATTAAGTTGTTTTTTATATCACTTAGTCCAATAGATAGATTCATTACTTTTAGATTGCTATCTTGCTTAGATAATTTTGTAACTATAGGCTTATCAGAATTATATTTAAATTTTTCTTCAAACTCATTTGTTGCCGAAGAAGTAGTAATTGCACCATATATACCTATGTTATCAGCTAAGTCTTTACTATGCCAAGTTATGCTCTCAATATCTAATTTCGGGTTTAATGAATTTACTCTTCTAAATATTTGTTTAACTTTACTTTCATCTTTATAGTTTTGGTTATTAATTAGTAGTTTACCTGCTAATAACAAAGATTCATTGTAGCGAAGCATAGTGGAGGCTAAAGATTCATGTATTTGTTCAGCTCTAAGCTTAACGGATTTTCGGATTGTATAATACTCTACATAGAATGTACCTAGTATAATTACTATACATATTAAGCATAAAGCTAATATAGATGATTTGTAGATCGGCTTTAATTGCAGTTGATATACTTTGTTAAATAGAGAGTTTTCATAGTTAAGTCTATAATTCCATCTTAATATATTTATAAAATTTTTATAATTCATGTTGATATATATTAATGCTTGCTATATAAGTATATATACCAACTATATTGACATAAGTACACTTAACTACCTTGATATTAAAAAATAGTTAAATTAATTTATAAAGTCAAATAAAAAGGTTAATTAATATACTAAATATTATTGTATTAAACTAAAATATTACTGTATTAGTGCAAAAGGAGTGAAATGTGAATAAAAATATAAAGAAGATTACTTGGTATGAACTTATAGAAGCTATGGATTATAACCAAGAGCTTCCTATTTCACAACAGGTAGAAGAGCACCTTAATAGTTTGGGATATAAGACAATAGAAATAGATAATATTATTTTTAATGTGGATAACCTTATCAACAAATTATCTAAAGTAGAGCTTACTTATATAAAGAGAGGAGAGGCTGAAGCTTTGAAAAGGTGGTATGAGCTTGGCCTTCCTAAGCTCGAGGGTTAAATATAAAATAATTATTCGGAGTATTATTATGAAAGAAACCAGACAAATAAATTATGAAAATAAATTACTTTCCAGAAAAGAAGCAGCTGAATTCTTAGGACTTAAAGAAAACACGCTAGCTGTTTGGGCATGCAATAAAACTTATTATATACCGATGTTTAAGATAGGTAAGTATGTTAAGTATAAGTTAACCGATTTAATTAAGTTTATTGAAGATCAGGAAATGGGCAAAATGCACCTTTAGTTTATACTTATAAAAAGTATAATATTATTAAAACTTTATATTAAGCTCCTTTATATTCTAATAAAAGAGCTTAATATTTCATTATTAAAAAAGTTATTCTTTATTAATACATTCCAAGCTATGCAAAACCATACCTAATGCAAGTATTTTTCTATCATGATAGGAAAGCACAAGGTTGTGATAAGAATACAATAAATTTGCTATTTTCTCAAATTGGTGCAAGCTTATTATTATATTAAATTCCCTTATAACCTCCTTTAAGCAATTAACCACTTTTATATATTCTTCAGGATTAACCTCTTCGTCTTTTTTTATAATAGCTATAGTAGCTTTTGTGGATTTATTAAGCTCTTCAATCGCTGTAAGGCTGTCTTGTAATAAATCTTCCAGCGTTATTCCAAGTATATTTGTAATTTTATATAGCACATCCAGATTTTGAGAACGGCCGTTAATTATATTATACATTTGATGCTTAGGTATATTAGCTCTTTGTGCAAGTTCAGAAATATTAATCTTTCTGCCACCTATAAGCGACCTTAAGTTTTTAGATATATTTTTCACTTTTGTTTTGCAGCATTGTATGCCTTGACAGGCTAAACACAAAGGTTAGCTATATATTAAATTATTGTAAATTACATTTTGTCGCTTATGTAAAATTAGTAATATATAGTAGATAATACAAATAAATATTGTAAAACTTGCATACTAAGTATACTTTAACAATAAAGAAAAATTAGTATATATTGAGGGCTATTATGCAAAACGGTGCTTATGTTGATTTATACGGAAGATTATACCGGGACATTCAAATTAGGTATTCTTTAACACAAAAACTTTATGGGATTGTTATAATTGCTGTAAAACAGAAAATAGGTTATCATCCTTACTCCAGGGATCCTATCCATGTTACAAAGCTTTTCCAGGCAGTAATTTGGAATGATGATTTAATTAATAAATTGAAAGATTTATTAACAAAAGGAAAGAGAATTTACTTAAAAGGAGAGCTGGATATAATACAAGCTAAAAACTTAGACCCTGATGCTCAGCTTGTAATCACTGTAAGAAGTGAAGCAGGAATCACCATCCTTTCCAATAGTACGTTTGCTGAAACGGAGGATGAAATTTCTCCGGATTGCTTCGATATAATTCCTAAAGATATATATCATTAACCTATAAGTTTTGTGGTGTTCTATATAAGAAATATAAACATTATTTTTTAACTACCTTCTTTTTCTTCTTCTTCTTAAGTGCTGGAAAGGTTAAGATAAATTCGGTATATTTGCCTATTCTTGATTTACATTCAATATATCCGCCCATATCATGCATTATCATTTTACAGAAGGCGAGACCGATACCGGTACCGCTTTTGCTTTTGGTATAAAACTTATCAAATATATATGGTATATCATCTTCTGATATGCCTTTACCGTTATCTCTAAAATATAGCTTATTACTCTCTGCTCTAATCTCTATTTTTACGTTTCTGCCGCCATATTTATATGCATTATTAAGCAAATTAGACAGCAAGCGTTTAATATAATGCATTGAGCCGTAAAATAAAAAGTTTTCTACAATATTAATATTGACCCCGTCTTTCTCGGGGTTTAGAAGTTTGTATTCCAATATGCTTGCGGTAACGCATTCTTCAATGGTAATATTCTTCTTATCATCGGCAATTACGGTGCTTTTAAGCGAGGCAAGAAGACCGTCTACGGTACTTATACCCTGAGAACTAACTTTAGTAAGCATTTGAGTAAATTCTAATAAAGTATCCCCTTCTTCCTTATCCAATGTAAAAGTATAAGTATTATCTTTTACTTTTTTATTATCAAAAGCTCCCTGAAATAAATTATTTATGGTCACTGCACACATGTTAAGTGTAGCAAGAGGGCTTTTCACCTCATGTGCCATAGCACCGCCAAACACGTGCATGGTTTCTACTCTCTCTTCCTGCTCTTTCTCACGCTTGCGGAAAAAGAAAAGGGTCGCGAATAAGAAAAAAAGATAAATGTAAGCTATACTGCTTGCAGTAGTAATTTCTTTAAATGAATTTATATTATGCCCAGTTTTGCTAAATAAAAAAATTCCACAGATAAGCCCTACTGTATACATTAGTAAAAACCTTCTCGCATCAACAAATAGATAGAGCGCAAAAGCAGATAATATACCATTCATTATCCAAAAATCATCCCCATTACTAACAAACAGCATATAGTTTGAGACAAATGGTAAACAAAATGTTAGCAAGAAATACCAATAATAATGTAAATAGTTATTTAAAAACTTTTTACTAAATATAAATTCTCTAGATAACATTATCATACAAAAAAAGTAGCCTGATATCAGGAGCCAAGCGACCACCTGATGGTCAGGATTTGAGGTTACATCTAAACTATATAAGAAATAATAAGAAAGTGTAAATGTACAAAACTTTTTAATTTCAAAATTACGATGACCTGGGTTTTCTTTAATCAATCTAATAGTAGAATTAATAAATTTAGCTACTTCTTTAAAGAGATCTAAAGTTTTGTTAATAACTAAAATAGCTACCTTTTCTGTAGGAGGTTGTATTTTTAGCGGAAGTTTACCAATATAAATTTGATAATAATGCATGCTAAATAAACCAGTGGTACTTCCAAGGATACCAAAACTCCAGCTGATAATTGCAAATTCTCCGGCAATAAATCTACCAATTATGGTAAATATCATTGCAGTAATAACACTTGCAACGAAAGAACTACTATTAGTTTTAAAGCCTAAAAATCCACATAAAGCAGGAATTGATATTATAGGCCCCCAGAAATTAGCTATTGACCATACGAGGTTTAAGATATTTGTAGCAGAATGAATAAGAACTATAGATGAAATAGAAAGAATTATGGTAACTGATCTAATAGCAACAAGCTCTAAAGTATTATTAATATTACGGTATAGTACTTTAATTATATCATTTACTAAAATAATGCTTGTAGCATTAATCTCGGATTCAGCCATTGACATAATAATTGCTATTAAACCAGTAACCATCAAGCCTCTTAACCCTTCTGGTAAAATAGCTATAAAATACAATAATGCTTCATTAGGAACTATATCTGGATAATTAGCTTTCATCTTATATGCAATTACACAAAATGCTGCTGACACAGGTAAAGAAATTAAAGCTGTCATCTTTAAAGCACGCTTAAGCTTTCCTGGGTGCTGGGCAATTAAACACCGTTGGACGAATCCAGGGTAAAATCCTGGTAATAAGGTATAAAGTGCAAAACTGGTTAATAAACTTAAAGTATGGTCTGACATTTTTATATTCAAATGTGATTCTGGAAGGCTTTGAAAAAAGCTTTCAATACCACCAGTGTTAGTAAATACAACTATATAAGAAATTGGAATGATAAAAAGAAATATATTAGACTTAAAGATTTCTGTATAAATAACTGCTCTAATACCTCCAAGTGCAGCATATACAGTTATAATACTATATCCGATTAAAATTCCATAATTAGGGTCAATTCCCAAAAAAAAATAAAAAACAGATCCCATAGCTACAGCTTGTGCAGCTATAATACCTAAGCTTCTAATTATAGATACAAAGGCTGTTATACATCTTCCAGGAGCACCATAAAGCTTATACATTATTTCACCTAATGAAACACACCCTTTAAACCGAGTTATATTAGGAGCAATGACAAATGCAGCGACCAACCAAAACAGTGGTTCAAGGAGCTGTCTAATAACAAATATAGTTCCAAACTCATATATTTTACCTGTCACTCCTATTGTACTTCCGGCACCTGTCGATGCAGCAAACATAGAGCAAACTAATGCAGTTAAAGAAATATTTTTATAACCTAATGCAAATTCTTTTAAAGTTTTTATCTGCACGGATTTAACAATACCTATTACTAGGCATGTTGCTAAAAAAGCAATCAATATTGTGATATCAAGAAAATTTAATCTTAACATTTAAACCTTTATTATAGTAATATTAAATATAATAATTTATTTGTTAAGATTTAGCAAAAGATATATAAAACTATGATATTAAAATTTATTAATAGCCTTATAATTAAGAAAATCTGAAAATTAAATTGTTACGTATAATGGTGTGCTAATTTAAATTTATAACATAAATTTAAATCGAATACTTAATACTAATGGGCTAACTACTTATAATAAATTGGTTTTAATTAAAGAAATTAAATTTATCCATCTCCGCCTGTACCACAATGTAAAGGAGTTAATGTATTATTGATTTCAAGGTGGATTTGTGATTGCAATTTGTTGATAGAGGTATCTTTCTTAATATTTTCAAAACGCGAAGATGCAACCATAGCAACTGCTATAATACTTAATATTAAAACTTTTTTAAAAATAGCCATTTAAACCCTCTTTATTCATTTAACAAATTTCAGCTTAAACTAATAAAAGCCTAGTATTATTACAATATCTTTTTTATTAATATATTGCTAACGAATAATTATGATTTGCTAAAAATTATAGTAAAGTATAAATACTTTTTATATTTTAGACTTCCTAACTTAATTTTTTAATATTTAAACTTAATTATATTGAGCTTTTTTAATAAAGTTCAAGTTTTATGTTATATAATTGCTTTGTTTTGAATTTAAGAAATCAGGGGGAATACACACTGTATACAAGATGCTTTAAGACTGTAGTACTTATTTTTTATATAACACACCTGAATTCTTAAAAATTATATTTTATACTGTTTTCTATATTACATCATAATGCAACAGCCTTTTTCATTTGTATTTTTATATTGTAATTCTTTTACTTTTCCAGTTTCTTTCCAATTATTGTATGCTTCTTTCATAGTTTTTTCATCAATCTTTATATCTTTAGGTATAACTTGCATTATAAGCTCTAAAGCAGTGGTATTATCATGGTTATGAATATTAATATCAGCACCATTTACTATCATCCAACCTAAGAAAGGCATACTACTTTTTACTGCCGACCATTTTATTTCTGCAACAATTTTAATAGGGACATCTTCACTACCTCGAGTTGCTTTATCATAATTATAAGCCCATGTATGTAATGGGGTGTTCCCTTCTTTATCTTGTGCATTTAAATCTGCGCCTTGCTTGTATAAATATTCACCATTAACAATATTTTTGGGATTATGAGCATTAAATCCTGAAAAAACATGCATAGGTGTGAAGCCATGCTCATCTTCCCTATTAAAAAATTCATGCTTATTATCAATTTCATTTTTTATTGAATCGTATATGCGTTCTACGTACTCACTTCCTTGCTGGCGCAACCAATAATGTAATGGATAAGCTAGTTGCCTTTCTTCAGATGAATAATCAAATGTCTTCATATAATATCTCAAATTAAATTAATTCACTTTTTAACAAAAGTTTAATAATTATATTATAATTAAGTACGTTTTATCAATAAAGATTAAACTATAATTAATATTTAATTAATATAACTGTTATATTAAATTATTTAATAATAAAGTTATAAATATATTTAGTATTAACTTTTACAATGATCCTTGCCTTTGCCTCTACCATTATCTTCTTCTACAATCTTTTTAGTAAAGTCTCCTAATACATGTGCACTTTAAAAATTTAATACTTTCTTTTAATTCTAAGTTTTTAAATTTTATATAAGTTCTTGGGTATGTATATTCTCCACCATCCAGTTAGCGAATCTGGTGTCTACTTTCGGGTTTTCTTCATTTAAGGAATAAATATAAACTTCCTGTATAAGGTGCAACATCTGCTCCAAGGTAAGAGTTAAGTGTTTTTGGGCTATTATTTTCTCTACTGCCTGCAAGGTGCCATTATATAGTTTAAAGTTCCAAATGTGCTTTTCGGAAGATCTCGTAATCTGATTTTTAGTGCTTGCATATACAGAGCTTGCCGATTGATTACCCAATAAAGCATCTACCGAGCACTCCAGGGTTTTTGCTATAGCAACTAAGGTCTCCATCCCGGGATTAGTGGATTTATTATTTAAGATATTTCTTACCGCACTAATCTTAAGTCCTGATTTCTTTTCAACCGAGCTTGCAGTTAAGTTCCTTTCGCTCATCCTTTGTTTTATCTGCTCTTTTAAATTCTCTAAAACATATTTCGTATTTATCATATCCGTCTCATTTATTTTTCTGCTTGTGAGTACAATCTCTATATGTTATTTGTATCTATGCTATAGTAACTATTATATATACTCAACATAAGTAGTTATATAATCATATTATATCAAATAAAACAAAAAGAGAAGCTATGAATATATATAGTAAAATTAATACTTATAATACCAGAGATGAGTTCAGCAAAATTATAAGGTTTTATATCGGCTCATGCGGAATGATTCCTTATAAAAAAGCAGCAAGAGAACTTAGGGTAGATGAACGAACTCTAGCAAGTTGGGTAAGAGGAGAAAAGCAGTTAACATTATCTTCTTTACTTAAATTAGCGCTATACCTACCACCAACCTTCATCAGAGATGTAATAAATATTCCACATAAAATTAGCTAAATAAAACCAATAGGTAAAATTGACATGCTTAAAATAAATGAAATAGACAACCTGTTTGCCGATGAACCGTTAACTGAAAGAGAAGCTTGGAGATGGTTAATCAATAATATAGCTATTGAACCTTGTTATAAAGTGCTGAATAAAAATCTGTACATAGTAAACAAGGGACAGATATTAACCTCCAACCGATCATTAGCTAAAGTATGGCAGTGGAATGAAGTGAGGGTAAGAAGGTTCTTATCCCGCCTAAAATGTCTTGGATTAATTGACTCAGAGGTAAGCGCTAAAGGAACCGTGCTAACCATAGATAGCTCCTATATCTCAGGTGAGATAAATAAAGTTGCCAACTCAACAACTGACTCGGAAGTGACTAATACTCAACGCAAGGATAGCTCTCCTGTACTTCAGGAAAAACCTGTGTTTACTAACCATATCCTTGTAGCAATGACGCAGAGTAAGGGTTGGGTAAAAAAGAAAGACGAAAAAGAAAAGAACCAAAAGAAAAAGAAGAAAGAAAAAAAACCTTTAAAAGAAAAAAATATTCCCTTAGGGAATACAAAAAAAGAAAAAGTTTCCTATGAATTTGAGGTAATTGAGGAAGGAAACGTACCGCTAGCTGAAGTGGAAAATGCAAAGCCGACTAAAGGCAAAGATGCGAAACCTCGAAAGAAGCCAAAACAACTGAATGACTGGCTGGAAGAGTTGAGAGTAGATCAGGTAGAGGACTGGGCAAGGGAGAACATGCTTGATGAGCTGGATCTGACTTGGGAATTGGAAAAGTTTAAGGATTACTTCAGAGCATATCGCAGTAAACCGCCTAGAGACGGAGTAGCTGCGCTTAGGAACTGGCTACGCAACAGCATTGAATTCAATAGGAACATGAGGAAAGGATATGGAAAAAATACAATCACAAAACCAAACGCCCGCGATTTATTTACTACCGCAAGTGCTAACATCCTTGCTAAGCTCAACGGAGTACAACTGGATAGGGATAAAGAACCAATGGGGCATACACTACAGCAAGCCGATACCTGTCATCTCAAAGACCTCCGTCATTTACGAACAGTTAGTTGAAGCTAAAATTGTATTTGAAAAGTTAATGCAACCTGCAACCTCACAAGAAATTTTGGAAGAATTGGATAAGTTGAATCGTCATTACCCGATAATCGGCTTGAATGAATATCAGTTACAGGAACTAATGACAGATTACATTGAAGACTTAAGCCCATACCCGATTGATCTGATTAGAGATGCTTGCACTGCATATAGACGAAACGGCAAACATCTTTATTTCCCGAAGATAGGACAATTACTTGAGATGATTGCAGAACCCCGTAAACAAAGGAGTTGGCAATATAAAAAGATTAATATGTTGCTGGAAAAGGCTAAGTAAATAAAGAGCTATATCCATACAAATTTGCTTTATGTCCCTATCTTTCCCGATTTCTTTCTTTTCCTTTAGCTTGAGAGCTAAATAGGGATGAATTTAAAGCCTTATTTATGACCTCATTTGTAATGCCATATGATTCTAATATGGAATATTGCTCTGTAGCTTCCAAATTATTGCCTTCCTCTTTAGAAAGATGAGTTTGTAACCAAGTAATCGCACCACTAATTGCAAAGCATTTAATTTTATTGGTTAAGTTAGAAATATTTGTTATGGCTAATAAGGCTTTGAAATCTCCATAATATCCGCATAATTTTGCTAAAATTTCAATTTGTTCTATTGGTTGCTTGGAATCAAATTTATTTATTAAGTCTACTACAGTGTTATCTTCAGTGTCTTCTCTAGCTTTATTAAAGAGGGTTTTTAAAAATTTATTTTTTTGAATTTCTTCAAGTATTTTATCTATTTCACTACGGGATAGTTGCTCATTATTGGACTTTCTGCTCTTTGTTCGTTGTTCTTCAAAGTTTAGCAAGCTATCTTCAAGTTCTTTATCTCCGATTTCTCTAGCCAAGTCAAAAGGGGTTTTATTAGAATTATCAGGAATGCGATTGTTAGCTCCATGCTTCACTAGGCAGTCTATAATTTTTATATCCTTGTTAATTACAGCTAAATGTAATGGTGTCTTACCTTCACTATCCCTTACATCCAGAAAAGCTCTGTTTTGCAAAAGATATTCTACAATTAGCAAGTTTTGTTTATTTACTGCTATATGAAGTGCAGTGGTTAGTTTATTGCTATATAAGCATGAAGTCCAATAATAACAACTTGGAAAAATACTGCTTCGAAGTTCGCTTAATTTATTGTTTTCTACTAACCTAATAAATTGCTCATATGTATAAGCTCCTTTTTGTTCAAAATTTCCTTCTCTATCAGATATCTCTCTAATTACTTTTTCTCTTATTTCTCTACCATTATGAGATGCTGAATTTCCTCTAACCATTCTAGCTGCTTCTGTTTTATTTTTCATATCTGAAGCTTTGCGCATTGGGGTATCACTAGGTAATTGCATGGTAAATAAACCGTCTAGCCCCCTATATATAAGTACGCCATATAGCTCTTCAGCTTTCTTTCTGGCCAGTTCAACCATCTTAACTTCATGGTAAGAACATAACCATTCTCCTAATATTTGCTTAAATCTTTCCATGCCAGGAGTATGAGGTTTGAGGGTTTTGAATTTATCTCTTAATTCTCTATACATTGTTCTAGTTAAACCATATTTTTCCAGATAAAAATCTTTGTATCCTCTATGGAAAGAAGGATATTTAGCTATATGAATCTCAATTATTCTTTCGGCTGGGATTGAAGCTGGGAAGCTGGCTTCCCTTTCTGATACTATTATATTATTTATATTAACTCTACCCTGTGCATTTAGGCTCACAACATGTAAAGCTCCGTTTTCCGAGTAATCTTCTAAGGGGTGTAATGAGAGATAAACCTTACCTGAATACGGTCTTTCTGCTTTTCCGTTTTTACGCCATCTAGGTCTTAATCTCTCATCTTTATGAACTTCATAAATTTTAATACCATATGCATATTTTAGTGCATGATAAGGCACATCTCCTGTAGACACAAATGGGTTGTGATTATTTAATAAATACTGCTTAAGTATAAGATTATTGGTTGCAAGGCTAGTAAAATTATCATAGTCTTTAGTATATAAGTCTTGCAACAATTCGGCTAAATTATTATAGATATAACAATTATAAGCATACTTCCCTGTCTTTCTTGCTGCTAATAATTTATCTTTTAAGGCATTATTCCATATTTCAAATGCACGGCTTAGTTTTATTGTTTCTTCAGGCGTTAAAGTAGATTTACATTTGTATAGTTCAGCAAAGTTATTGGTTTGGCTAGCACCGAATAATATTGAAGCACTATAATAAGGCCTGCCTACTTCATCTTCTTTCCTATGGGCTCCGCGAGCTGGTTTATTCCACTTGGTAGTGTTGTAATTAATTCCTCTATATTGAGCTATAAAGAACTTAATATTTTGTAACTTAAGGTTATTTTTTATTTCTTCTAGAGCTTGTTTAATAGTACTACCATTAGTAATAAGTTCGTTTATTTTATTTAAAACTTCTTGTATCTTATTTTTATCAATAATACTTGGATAGCTTATTTGCTGGCGATCTCTTACGGATTTTTTAAGATCATCAAATTTGAATTCAGCATTTGAATTATCTCTAATTTTTCTTAAAAAGCTCTCTTGGTATGCTTTTTTTAAAGCAGGAGTAATTTGTGTTCTTATATTATCATATTCGTTAACTTCATCCTCATGTTCTGAATCTGAATCATCTGAAAGATAAGAGCCATAAAAATCAGTATTCTTAGTTTCTTCATTAACTATGAATTTTTGCAGCTCTGATATAAAAGTAGAGTTAGATTTAGTAAACTCTCTTATTATCTTTCCATTCTGAATATAATGCTGCAAATTATATTCATTTAGAGTGAATCTTAATATATTTATTAGTGTTTTACATGGCTCGTCTTCAAGTTTATGCCTTTGGCTTTCATATAATAAAGATGTAATTATTTTATTCTTTTGGATACTCTCATTATCTCCTTCTTTTATTTCTACTAACTTTAGGTTACCTAAAATTACAGGTATCTTTTTTAATAAAATGTCCTTTATTTTGGAATTCGTATTTGCTTTATCAAAGATAGTTCTTCCTATACCGTCAGGCATAGAGATATCTGCCCCGTTTTCTAATAGCAATTCTAGAATTTTAAAATTATTCTCTATAGGATGGGGGCTTATTTTACTTAATATTATATGTAATGCTGTTGTAAAATTACCTATATTTCTAGTAGTATTTATATCTGCCCCAGCTTTAAGCAAGACTTTTGCAATCTCATACTCACCTTCTTCTACTGCTCTCATCAATGCAGTGTTACCTTCATTATCCTGAGTATTAACCTTAGCTCTTTTGTTTATAAGAGTTTGTACAATATGAATTTCTCTCCTGCATGTAGCCCACATTAATGCTGTGCTACCATCTTTACTTTTTGCTTCTATTTCTGCCCCCCTATTAATAAACGTTAATGCTATATCTTTATTTTGATTGATTGCAGCCCACATTAACGGAGTAGTGCCATTATTATCAGCTTTATTAATAGTATCATTATCGAGAAGTAAGGATATTATTCCTCTGCAATCATAAATTATTGCTGAAATTAAAGGAGTGGAGCCATTATCATCGGTTAAATGTATACTGGCACCATTCTCGACGAGTAATCTTACCATATCTTCATTTCTGCATGATATAGCATAAGTTAAAGCAGTATTACCGTCTTTACCCTTCGCATTTATTTCTGCACCATGTTTTATAAGGATTAATGCAGTACTTTTATGACCAGCCATAGCTGCACGCATTAGAGCAGTACAACCGTAATCATCTTTAGCCCTTGTATCTTCCCCCTTTCCTAGAAGGATTTCAACTTGACTATTATCGCCATCTCTTGCAGCAATTATTAATGAAGTTTGTCCATGCTCATTTCGGCTTTCTTTTAATATACGTTTCATATTTTTAACTATTTTAGATTTTAAAGCTAAGCTTACAATTTTACTTTATTCAAACAATTCAATTTGCATAAATTATATATTAATAAATAATAAATATTTATAGCTAAAGCTGGCTTTCCTTATAATTTATATAAAAAGCATGCTTCCAATCTGCAAGATAAAACTATTAACTTTCTAACAAACAATAATATTTCAACAAAAGGGTGTAAGGGTGTTGATAAGGTGAGGAGTGGAGGAGTATATATTAGTCTTTAAGGCAAGATAAAAGAGTTCTCCTCAACATATTGGGTACACGGCTACATGATATATTTTACCATACATAGATACGGAGGCAAAGAAAGTGATTGGAGATAGAAGTTCAACCAAGGTGAATTTACATGGAGAGATGCGTGAACTAATCAGTAGGGAAGCCAAGGACTTAGGAATTTCAATTTCAAGATTATTACGTGATTACTGTTTTGAACATATTAAATTAAAGGAAGAGTCAAGACTCGCCAAAGAAGGAAAAATTAAGGAAGGGTCAATACTTCATACTTTTATCTCTAATATGGAGGCAAGAATTGCAATATCCATAGAAAGTAATCAGAACGAGATCATAGCGCTAAGGAATGATGTACAAATTATTGCCGTAATAATTGATAACTATATTAAATTATATTTGAACCACACTAAAGAGGTGCCGCTATTGGAAAGAGAGCAGCGGATCAAAAGCTCATTAGTTAGGTACAATAATTTCCTAAACGCGATAAAAAGCAATCCGAGGAATGAAGGTGGCAATATTATAAGTGAAATAAGAGGGTTTATTTATAATAAATCAGAGACAGAAAAATGAGTAATATTTTAGCGAAAGAAGAACAAAACAGAAGACTTGAAGACAAGCTAAGGCGCGAACTTGGGGAAGAAATAATCAGTAAGCTCAATGATCCGAAAATTATAGAAATTATGTTAAATCCTGATGGAAAGGTTTGGTATGATGTAATTGGAGAAGGTTTGAGTGATAGCAGTTATAAAATAAGTAAACTGCAAGCTGAAAATCTTTTAAGTACTATTGCTTCCGTCTATAATACTGTAATCAATACCTCTTCTCCCATACTGGAAGTAGAGCTGCCGTTTTGGGGGAGCAGATTTACTGCAATTTCTGCTCCCGTAGTTTCATCTCCTTCGTTTACTATTCGAAAAAGGCCTGAAAAGATCTGGACGCTGCAAGATTATTTGAAGAGAAAGATAATAACCGCCCATGAGATAGAAATAATCAGACAAGCTATAGTTTCAAGGAAAAACATTTTAATAGTAGGAGGTACGGGGTCAGGTAAGACTACACTCGTAAATGCATTGCTGCATGAGTTATTCTTATCTGCACCAAAAGATAGAATATTAATTATTGAAGATACTATCGAGCTAAAATCTCAATTACCTAATACTATAGAACTCAGGACTTCACAAAACATTGATATTAACCGTTGCTTAAGAACTGCACTCAGGATGAGGCCTGATAGGATTATTGTCGGGGAAATAAGAGGTCAAGAAGCAAGTACACTGATTAAAGCATGGAATACAGGTCATCCCGGAGGTATATCAACCGTGCATGCCAATTCGGCGGCAGCAGGATTAATCAGAATTGAGCAACTTATTCAGGAAGCCAATATAAAACCTATCGGCGAGATCATAGCGGAAGCAATCAACTTAATAATCTTTATTGAGCGAATTAAAAGCTCACCATGGCGCAAGGTCAAGGAGATAAAAGAGGTTAAAGGATATGAGAATGGCAAATACATACTTAATTTTAAAGCAACAAGGATATAAACTATGAATAAAATAAACGGAAAAAAAATTATACAAAGGATCACTGCTAAATTTATCATTTTAAATATAATAAGCAATCAGGCATTAGCGGTCACAAGCACAAGTAACTTACCTTGGGAAGCGCCACTGGAAACAGTGAAAACAAGTATCACAGGACCAGTCGCGATTACAATTGCGGTACTTGCTATGTGTATAACAGGAGCTGCACTTGCGTTCGGCGAAGAATTATCAGGCTTTGTCAGAAGAATACTGATGCTTGTGTTAGCTATCTCAATTTTAGTATCAAGTTCAAGCATAATAACTACCCTGTTCGGTGTAGCAGGAGCAGTTATCTAATGAGAAATGAATTACGCCGTGTTCCGATACGCAGGTCTTTAACACGCAGGCAAATGATCTTAGGAGGAGAGAGAAGTTTAGTACTTCTTGCTGCCTTAAGCTCGAGCGTTATCGGTTTAAGTATAGCTTTAGGATATAACTTTACACTCGGTATAGCAATCGCAAGCATTCTTTGGAGCCTTGAGTTATTTCTGCTTAGACTCATGGGAAAAGCGGATGCTTTAATGAGTTTAGTGTTTATGAGGTCAGTAAAGTTTAAGAGTTATTATCCGTCAAAAGGAAAATATTCAGGGTAGATAAATGTATTTAAAAGAATGGAAAAGACAGCCTACAGGATTTTCGGATTTACTAAATTTTGCCGTTCTTGTTGATGACGGAATCATGCAAGGTAAAGACGGTAGCCTTAGCTCAAGCCGATACTTTAAGGGGCAGGATATGGATTCTAATACAAATGAGGAACTGGAAGGAATCTCAGCGAGATTAAATGCGGCACTACAAAAGTTCGGGAGCGGCTGGATGATGCAAATAGATTGTATAAGAAAAAAAGCAAATAGCTACCCTGACACAAAAGATATGGCATTCCCCGATAGAACTACCGCTTTAATTGATTACGAAAGAGAATTGCAATTTACAAGTTACAGCAATAACTATGAAAACCTTTATGCACTTACGCTTACCTATACGCCGCCGCTTAAAGCAGAAGGGAAAATATTAGATATATTATACTCAAATGATAACTTTGAGAGTGAAGCAACAGGAGATAAAAACCTAAATTATTTTAAAAAAGTTACTAAGGAATTTGAGCTATCTTTATCTTCTATTCTTGAGATAAAACAAATGCGCGGCATTAATTATAAAGATGAATATCAAAAAACTCATACCCGTGATCAGTTGTTAGAGTTTTTAGCTTATACCGTTACAGGTAAATTTCAAAAGATTAATTTACCGAGCATACCTATGTATTTGGATGCAATAATCGGTAATCAGGATTTTATCGGCGGTAATTTTCCTAAAATAGGAGATAAATACATTAAGTGTATATCAATTGAAGGGTTTCCTGCCGAATCTTATCCAGGGATTTTAGATAATTTAAATTATTTGGCAGTAGAATATCGCTTTAGTTCAAGGTTTATATTCTTTGATAACGTAGAAGCAAAAAGCATAATTAACCGACATCGTAGGAAATGGAAGCAAAAAATTCTAGGTTTTAAAGACCAGTTATTTAACACAAGAAGCGGAGCAGTAAACTTCGATGCAATAAATATGGCATCGGATGCGGAAGTAGCCATATCGGAAGTAGAAAGCGGGTTGGTTAAGTATGGAGATTATACAAATACTATAATTTTAATGCATGAAGGTCAATCTTTGCTCAACGAATCGGTTGAAAAGATAATTAAAACCATAGAGAATTTAGGGTTTGTTGCACGCATTGAAAGTGTGAATGCAGTGGAAGCGTATTTAGGCTCTATTCCTGGCCATGGTTACTTGAATGTAAGAAAATCATTTGTAAATACTTTGAACCTTAGCGATTTACTGCCGATTACATCTGTATGGTCTGGTTTAGAATATAATCCTAATAGATTATATCCCGCAAATAGTCCCGTATTATTTTACAGCACCACCGCAGGTTGTACTCCGTTTAGAGTTTCCTTGCATGTTGAAGATGTCGGGCATACGCTTATATTAGGTGCTACGGGAAGCGGAAAATCTACTCTATTATCATTTATTATTGCACAGCATTTCAGATACAAAAATGCCAAAGTTTTTTGCTTTGATAAAGGGTATAGTTCTTTTGTATTAGCTAAAGCATGCGGAGGGGAGCATTATGATATTGCAGGAGACGAAAGTGATTTAGCCTTTTATCCTCTAGCTGAGATAGATCAAGCAACAGAAAGATTTTGGGCACAGGATTGGCTGGAAAGTTTAGTAGAGTTACAGGGGGTTAAGATCACTCCTCAGTTAAGACAAAGTATTCATATAGCTTTAGATTTGTTAGCAAACACGAAATCGAGAACTATTACCGATTTTATAAATACCATACAAAGCTTAGAAATAAGAGAAGCACTCACTACTTATAGTTTAGCGGGAAGTATGGGAAGGCTGCTTGATGCAAATAATGAGGGGTTAAATAAGGAAAGGTTTCAAGTATTTGAAATGGAGCATCTGATGGCACTGGGTGAAAAAAATGTTGCTCCTGTTTTAACTTATTTATTCCATAAGGTGGAAAAGAATTTAGACGGTTCACCGACTCTGATTGTTTTAGATGAATCCTGGATGTTTATCTCTCATCCCTTATTTAGGGATAGGATAAAAGAATGGTTAAAAGTTATGAGGAAAAATAATGTAGCAGTAATTTTTGCTACGCAATCTTTATCGGATATAGCAAACAGTGTTATTAAAGATGTTATATATGAATCATGTCCGATTAAAATACTGCTTCCTAACCCTGAAGCGGGTAATGAGATTTCAAAAACAGAGTATGAAAAAATAGGGCTTAATTCACGTGAAATTGATATAATTAAAACGGCAATTCCTAAACGGCATTATTATTATACTTCACCTTACGGCAAGAGGTTATTTGAACTGGGATTAGGAGGAGTTGCAAAAGCATTTGTCGCCTCATCAGGCAAGGAGGATGTAAAGAAGGCAAAATTATTAATTAAGCAGTATGGTAATGAATGGCCTGTGCAGTGGCTAAGAGAGCATAGGCTGGATGATTGGGCTCAAGGCTGGCTAACTCTTATGAACAAATAGGTAAAGCATGAAGCTACTATTAACTATTATTTGTGTACTACCCTTAACTGCATTAGCAGGAGGAGATGATGTATATGTTCAGGCACCTACCGGCAATGCAACGGAAACTACTCAAATAGCTAATAATGTATTGCTTAAAGAAAACTCTATGTATCAAAGCTCAATACTGGATCACCAGGTAAAGATGCTGATAACCCAGTCGGAAATGCTCACAAAGCAACTTGAACAGATAAATGATATGAATAAAAATACGAAATCAGTTTCAGATCCCGTATGGAGTAATACAGCTCAGTTGTTACAAACTTTAGGCAAAATTGTAAAAAGCGGGCAAGCTTTATCTTATAGTAGCCAAAACATTAATGAAGAGTTTACGAGCAAATACCCCGGGTACCGTACTTCTAATAACTACAGTAAAGATTATCAGGAATGGTCGAGTATAACCATGGACTCAATTAGGGGATCAATGAATGCAGCAAATCTACAAGCTAATGAATTTGTAACGGAAGATAAGTTAATAAGCCAATTACAAACTATGTCTAAAACCGCTGAAGGCAGAATGCAGGCAATCCAGGTCGGCAATATGATTGCGACTGAAAATGTACAGCAGTTAAGAAAGTTAAGGCAGCTACAAATGGCACAAATGCAGGCGCAAAATAATTACCTGGTTAGCCGAAATCAAAAAGAAATGACAAAACAAGCGGCTTTAGATAATTTTTTAAATGTAGATGACCCTACACTTAACCGTAAATACAAAACTTTTAAAGGAGGAAACATAAAATGATTAAAAAAACTATTTTACTGCTGGTAGTAGTACTAAACCTGCAAGGCTGTAGCAATGATGAGGATTTGGTAAAATACTATGCTCAGCATCATGAGGAAAGACAATCAGTACTTAAACGGTGTAAGGATGGATATTTCTTTAAAATGTTTAATAAAAACAAATGCAGAAGTGCAGAAGCAGCTGCTCAAAAAAGTTTTTGGGATATAGAAGAACCCGGAAAGAATAAAACTTATAAAACTTTCAAAGGCGGAAGCCAATAATGAAAAGAATTTTAAGTTATGCAATTTTTATAATCATGCTTAAATCATCTGATGCACTTGCGAGTGATATACTCGACAGTATTGCAGAGAATTATAAACAAGGAAGCTTAGAATGGTATACTTCCTTGTTTAATGTCGCTCAACAGCTGTTTACAATACTTGCTACAATTGAAATTGCGTGGACTGCAATAATTTGGGTTTTGGAAAAAGATGAATTTAGATCTTTAACCGCAGCACTGATTAAAAAAATTATGAGTATAGGATTTTTTTATGCCTTACTTATCAATGCTGATGTTTGGATTCCAAGTATAATTGATAGCTTTATTTTAGCGGGAGCATTAGCGGGTAAACAATCAATCACGGGTTTTAGCCCTTCACAAGTACTGGATACAGGGCTTAAAACCACGTATCTGATGATAAAAGAGATGCATATAAGCGGTATAACGGAAACCATAACCGTAGGGGTGACGGTTATGATAGCAAGTGTAATTGTTATCTTTGCGTTTGCGGTAATTGCCGCTCAGCTTCTGATTGCCTTAATTGAATCATATATTGTAATAAGCGGAGGAGTAATTTTTCTTGGCTTTGGAGGCTCCCGCTGGACTACGGATTTTGCGCAAAGATATATATCTTATGCTTTCGCAATAGGAGTCAAATTATTTGTCATGTACTTATTGATCGGGATCGGACAAGCACAGGTAAACCAGTGGCCGGAAAGCTTAAAGCCGATAAACGTAAACACGGTATTAACCGTAATGGGATCAAGTCTGGTTTATATGTTTTTAGTATGGCAAATTCCTTCCATGGCGGCTTCAATTCTTTCAGGCTCGCCTAATATCACCGCAGGTAATGCTGCATCTACAATTGCTTCATCGGGCGCAATGATGATAGGTGGAGCTTCAGCTATCGGGGCAATGGGGAGTGGAAGTATAAAAAGCATGGGAGGTTTAGCAAGCGCTGCAAATTCAGCTTGGGAAACGGCTCGGTTTGATAACTTTTCTAACTCTCCGTTTGGAGGAGATAAAAGTAGCATGAGTCACGGAGTGAAACAATTCGGTAGTGCATTCAAGCATTTTGCAAGTGCCGGCATGGAAGATAGTATTGCTCCTGTAAATAATCCGTCTAAAACTAAAGGGGAGCGGATGAGCTCAATATTAAATGAACGAACAGGAAAATTTAAAGAAGACATTGCAGCTAATACTCCGTTCACACCGACCCGAAGCGTAAGTGAAAATAATAATATACCTGCTAATCTAAGTAGCAATACGGAAACAAGTTCGCTTAACCAACCGAATATCAGTAATAAAGTCACTACCCCGATTAATGATATGCCTAACCGCGCAAATCAATCGTCATCAACAGTGAAAGATAATATTGCAAACTTACAACCGAGTGCACCTAAAGGTTTAGGAAGTGCTATAAAAAATATAGCAAAATCTCCTATACCGCATGATTCTGCACCAAATACAAATATTAGCATAAAATTTAATCATACGGAGAGCTGATATGAAGAGTGAAAATACTAATTACGAGTTAAACCCTTATATTAATGCGAGAAGAGAATGGACGGAAAGATACGGAGATTATATAACAAGAGCACGAAACTGGAGAGTTGCTGCCGCCATGTCTTTCTTAACGACATTAATACTTGCCGTCGGGCTTAGTATCACTGCTACCCAAAGTAAGATTATTCCATATATCATAGAAGTCGATAAACTGGGTAAAGTAGCAGCTTTAGCCCCTGCTGAAGAACTAAAGCAAATTGATACAAAAATTATAAAATCCATATTAGCAAATTTTATAATAGAAAGCAGATCGATTAGTACCGATCGTATTATACAAAAGAGAGCATTAGAAAAAATATATGCTTATCTGCCGAGGGGAAGCAGTGCAGCTACATATATAAAGGACTATATAAGCCACAATAATCCTTTTGTTTTAGCTGAAACTAAAACGGTTACGGTAGAAGTATCAACCGTATTGCCCTTAAGTGAAAAATCCTGGCAAGCGGAGTGGCAGGAAACGTCTCATGACCTGCAAGGTTCATTAATTAACCGAAAAAAATGGAAGGCTATAATTTCTATTGAGTTCAGTTCTCCGACTACTGAAGCGGCAATTATAGCTAATCCGTTAGGGTTATTTATTACCCAAATAAGTTGGGCACAACAACTGTAAAATTTATATTTATTTAGGAGATTTAAAAATATGAAAATACTTAGCGCTATTGCTTTATCTTTTTCTGCTCTCATGCTTGTAAATACATGCTTAGCAAAAGATATAGAAAACAATATACATAATGATAAAATAAACACTGCAACGAAGTCCTGGCAGAAGACAGGTCATGCTGCTCTAATTAAAAACGGTAACGGAAGAATTACCTATCCGTTTGATGAGAAGCTGCCTATGCTTACCTGTTCTCCGCTCCACGTATGTGATATAGAATTAGAGGCGGGGGAAAAAATACAGAATGTTGCAATCGGGGATCAAGTGCGTTGGATTTTATCACCTGCTACTTCAGGCAAGAGCAGCAATTCTACCCCTCATGTAATCATAAAACCTACCGATGAAAATATTGCAACCAATATGATAATTACTACTGATCTTCGTACTTATTACCTTTACTTAATTTCTAAAAAAACCGGCTACGTAACAAGAGTTAATTTTTACTATCCGCATGATCTTGTCCAAAAATGGAGTGATAATGAAGAAATAGAAAAAGAAACCCGATTAAACAGGATAGCGGAATTTCCGTCTATAACTGCGGTTAACCTGGATTTTAATTATACTATTAAAGGCAACGGTAAGCATATTACTCCTGAGAAAATATTTAATGACGGCAAGCACGTTTATATAAAAATGAAAGAGGATATTTCCTCTAAAGAAATGCCCGTACTCATGATTATAGGCCAAAACAATCAAGCTGAATTAGTCAATTATAGAGTAAAAAACGGCTATTATGTAGTAGATAGGTTATTCGACAAAGCGGAACTAATCTTAGGAGTCGGTAGAAATCAGGAAAAAATCATTATCAGCCGTAAATCCACAAAGAATTGTTTTTTTAACTGTAAGTAGAGAGGCGAAATAATATGATAACTTCTCCCGATAAATTGGAAATAGTCGGCAAACCGCAAAAGGCTGTTAGGATTAGTAGGAAAATACAAGTCTTAATTGTTATTTTAATAGGAATAATAGTACTCTTACTTTTTTACGGATTAACTTTAGGGCAAAGGAAAAATTTGCCGCAGAATAAAGTATCGGCCTCAAATATAAAACTTGAGCCGGCAAGTGAGATAGCAAATTCCATCAATCAAAATATACCTGATTTTCCTAATCCTAAAGCAATAGAAAATAATGAATCAAGCAGTACTGAACCCGAAGTTTTAAGTAGGGCACCACAATCTCCAACCCAAGCAATATTAACTCCCGAACAGGAGTTGACAAAAAGAATAGGAGAGCAAAGGATCCAGGATAATCTAAAAGCAAGAAATGCACCGCTTAACCATAACTTATTTGATAAAAAGTACGGTTATACCTCCTCGGATAGTTCCTCAAATAAAGTTGCAGAAAGCAGCAAAGTCTTTACACCTGATAACTATAGCCGGCTTGCCGAGTACCAAATGGCAAAGGATGACCATAACAAGCAAATCAGAAAAGAAAACTTTTTGCACTCGGCAGCAGCACAAAATGAAGATAACTATTTAAAATCACTTCGTAAGCAGCCGATATCACCGTATCAAGTTACAGCAGGACAATTAATTCCTGCCGTAATGGACGGAGGGATTAACTCGGATTTACCCGGCCAGATTAGAGCGCTAGTGAGGGAAAATGTATATGACGGCAAATCAGGAGAACATTTATTAATTCCTCAAGGAACCAAGATAATCGGAACATATGACAGCCAAATCGCTTACGGCCAGGAAAGAGTGTTGGTGGTATGGCATAGGCTAATATTCCCGGACAGCTCTACCATTGATCTAAAGGGAATGGCGGGAACCGATGTTTCAGGGTATTCGGGGTTGAAAGATGAAGTAGATCATCATTATTTCCGTATATTCGGCAATGCTATGCTGATGAGTCTAATGTCTACAGGCGCTAATATCTCAGCACAAAATAGCATGAGTGGAAACCAGCCGGCGACTCAAATGGCAGTTGCAGGTATAGGTTCCCAACTAAATCAGACGGGTAGCCGACTAATCAATAAAAACTTGAATATACAACCGACTTTAAAGATAAGGCCGGGATATAAATTTAACATCACTGCCACGAAAGATATAGTCTTTACCGAAGCATATTAAATTTTCTTACCAGTAATAAAGGGTATTATATGAGCAAAAATGAAGAACAAAATATTGAGCTAAATGCAAAAATTCAAAAAAGAGATAAAGATGCCGACTTTGCTTATCTAGGTGTAAAGAAACTTGGTGACGTTATTGACACGGTATCTAATAACGGCTTTACGGAATCGACTAACAAGGGTTGGTTTGCTAAAAGCAATGCAAGAGGAAACTCGGCAATTGTAGATTTTACTCCGAAACTGCAAAACAGTACGGTTATCGTTAGATATTCGGAGAATAAAACTAACGGCCTATGGCGTGCACACGGAAATTATCTGGCAAGAGAAAATAGTCAAAAAGATAATGAAAAGGGGCTTGGCTTTAATAATGAAAGTAATACGGTAAATATAGCAAACTGCCTTGATTCCTGGCAAAAAGCTAATGACCCCAGGATATGGAAGATAATAATTAGCCCTGAACTGGGTGACAAGCTGGATTTAAAAGAACATACCAAGTTATTTATAAGTAAACTGGAGCAGGACTTGGACACTTCTCTTTCTTGGGTAGCAATTGATCACTATAATACCGATAATCCTCATGTTCATCTGTTAATAAGAGGAATAGACATAGAAGGAAAAAAACTGGATATTAACCCTGCTTATCTTAAGCAGGGAATGAGATTACGCTCAAAAGAGGTTGCCACCCAGCAGTTGGGATATAGGACTGAAGCTCATGCAAGCCTGGTTAGAGAAAGGCAAATCGCTTCCGAACGCTTTACCTCGTTAGATAGCGCTATACTTAAGCGCTCAACTGAAACGGACGGTTATAAGGTGTTCAGCTTAGAAACAAGAATACCTAACTCGGATTCTGCCAAAGAATATAGGTTACATTTAATAAGGAGACTAAAAAAGCTTGAAGAACTGGGAGCGGTTATGAAACTGTCAGGGAATGCTTGGAGGCTGGAACCTGATTTTAAAGAGATACTCGGAGATAGAGGAAAATTATCAGCCGGGCTTAAAATATTAGATCGAAAGAGAGACAAAATGAGCACTCCTAATCAGGATTTAGCTTATACCATACTTAAGAACGAGGGAGACGGTATAATAGGCAGAGTTTTAGGTGCAGGATTAGATCCTGATACTGATAAACCTTATTTACTTCTAGAAGCTATAGACGGTAAAGCACATTATATAACTCAAGCGGATAGAGTCCATGCCGGCAGATTACAATCCGATTTAGTAGAAGGCTGTTTTGTCAAACTTGAAGTTAAAACATTTGAGTCTTCCAAAAAAGACTTAGTAAAATATATAAACGTAAAAGATTACGGGCATACTAAGGTAATACCTAATAAGCTAATTGATGACTATTTGGTTGATACTCTGAAGTCAGGCAATAATTTAATTAAAGAACCGAAAGAAGAAGGAGGATTTGCAGCAGAGTTCTATGCACAACTCAATGAACGAACAGAGTTTTTGAAAACACAGGAAGTTATTTTAAACTCGGGAGAAAACTTACATCCTAACTGGAAAGAAAACCTTGATAAGGCCAATGTATCAGAGGTCACTAAAGACAAAGTAGTTAAAGAGTGGAATCACGAACGGAAAGAACAGACTATAGTAGGTAGAATAATATACTGCTCACAAGCCTCAGCTTTAATTGAAGATTATAAAGATAATATTTATAAAGTTAACCTTACGGAATTAAATACTAAACGCTTAGAGGTCGGAAGTGAGATATGTATTCAGTCCAATATCTCAATCGGACAGGATATCAGCCGTACCGATTTAAACTTAATCGATATAATAAACAAGCAAGGTTATTACTCGCAACAGCATTATAATGAAGAGTTAAAACTTCAAAAACAAAACGCAGAACGAGAGCAACAGAAATTCTTTCTGCAATCCGAAAAAGATATCGAACGATTTACATTAGCTCATTCCAGACGTGCAGACACTTGGGTAAGACTGGGATTACTTGAAAAGAATGAATTAAAGCAATACTGCTTAGCTGATAAGGATATCATATTAACTGAAGATATAATGAAAGAAAAGCTTAACGCTTTAAGTGAGCAAAAGACTAAAGAAGTACAATATCATAAGTTCGATCAGGAGTTTATTACAAAAGAAAGTAATTCTCAAAATTTTACAAAGCTCGATAAGATACTTATATCTCTTAAAGATAATGCAGATATTCAAGAAGCAGTAAAAGATTTTGCTTCTGCTAAAGTTTTAGTTGAAAGAAATGAGCTATGGAATCTGCGTGATATAAACTTACTTTCAAAAGAAGGTGAGCAGAATGCCAGAAGCTGGCTTGAAAAACACGGCACTATTGAACTTATAAAGGCTTTATCTGATAAACCTATCGAGATCTTAAGCACTACTTCTCCTGATGAAACAAAATCTTACGTAGGAGAGATTTTAAGTATAGCGACTGAAGACAAGCAGCAAAATAAGTACTTAGTAATCGATGTAGGAAGAGAGATCAAAGCTTTGCCTATTACTCAAAACCCGCAAATGTTAAAAGTAGGGCAACAGGTAAATTTGAGGGTAATAAATAACCGTTGGCAGGCTGTAAAGCATGAACTTAATAAAAGCTTGGACTTAAGCCGCTAATGGATAAGTCACTATACCATCTGCCTGATAAAATGCCTTTCTTAAATATATCATGGGTTGCAATATTTGCCGGGGTTATAGCATTGCTTATTACCTCACAGGCTGCAACCCAATACTTAGCTTATATATTTAAATACAGTGAAGCTTTGGGGGGCAGAATATGGGGTAATATTTATCATCCGCTCGCATGGCTCACATGGAGCTGGAAGTTTAAGAGCTATAAAACCGTTCATTATCACTTCGTTATTGCTTATTTTATAATCATCCTAGGGAGTATGATTTCTTTAAGCCTTGCTCTATCAATATTATATTTTAAAAGTAAAAGTATAACAAGTAACTATGACTTCCATGGTTCGGCAAGGTGGGCAAGTAGAGAAGAGGTTAATCAAACGGAGTTGCTGGGGAGTAATGATAATTACCGTGAAGGAGTATATGTCGGAGCCTGGGAAGACGGAGAGGAACATTTATACCTACGCCATAACGGTGCAGAGCATGTTTTAGCTTTTGCTCCTACTCGTAGCGGCAAAGGAGTAGGACTAGTCATTCCGACTCTGCTTTCCTGGCCTGGTAGTGTTGTCGTGCATGATATTAAAGGAGAAAATTGGGCTTTAACCGCAGGATGGAGAAAGGAAAAGCTCGGGTCTATCTGTTTAAAATTCGATCCTACCGATTATAGCGGTAAAAGCATTAAATTTAATCCGCTTGAAGAGATTAGGTTAGGTAGCGCGCATGAAGTAAAAGATGTGCAAAACATTGCAGCCATGATAGTCGACCCTGACGGTAAAGGCTTAAATGACCACTGGGCTAAAACAGGATTTTCTTTATTGGTCGGGACAATCCTGCATGTATTATATGCTGAAAAAGATAAAACACTAAGGGGAGTAGCTGCTTACCTATCCGACCCTAACTTTAAAACGGTTGAGCAGATTTTTCTAAATATGATTAATACTTGTCATGACCATGATAATAAGCTTCATTGGCGGGATATGAGCGGTAAGCTTACTCGAAACCATCCCGTAGTTGCCGCTTGTGCTAAGGATATGCTTAATAAATCGGATAATGAACGCTCAGGGGTGCTTTCTACCGCGATGAGCTTCTTGAATATTTATCGCGATCCTATTGTGGCTCAAAACACTGAAAAATCCGAGTTTAAAATAAAAGACTTAATGGATCATGAAAAGTCGGTCAGTTTATATATAATCTCTCCACCTTCTGATAAGGATCGGCTCAAACCTTTATTCAGGCTATTAATTAATCAGATAATACGAATTCTTACCGAATCGATGGATTTTACCTCAGGGAAAGGAGAATCCTGCTTTAAACATAGGTTGTTATTAATGCTTGATGAGTTCCCGAGTCTCGGTAAACTTGAGATATTTGCCGAATCCTTAAGCTTTATAGCAGGATACGGTTTAAAAGCATATTTAATTGCTCAGGATTTAAGCCAGCTTTATGCGGCTTACGGCAAAGATGAAGCTATAATTTCTAACTGCCAAGTAAGAGTAGCCTTTACTCCTAATAAAATTGAAACTGCAAATCTGCTTTCTTCGATGATCGGCTCAACTACCGTAACCGTATACAATCGTTCTTTCTCGGGAGGCAGGCTATCTCTCCTGCTAACCAATGTAGTTAATTCCGAAACCGAGCAGAAACGGCCGTTGCTTACACCTGATGAGATAATGAGATTACCGCCCTCAGATGCTTTAATATTTGTTGCAGGACATAGGCCGATTTACGGAAAGAAAATCAAATATTATAAAGATCCTACCTTCCTTAAACGATCGAACATAAGCCCGCCTGAGCGCTCTGATATTATCAGAAGCTCAAAAGAGGATGAAGACCTTAATATCTCAAAGCTTGAAGAGCAAGAGATAGTTAATACGAACGAAAAGACTACTCCTCAAGAAGATAACCCTCTAAATAATCTTTTTTAGCTTTTATATGACTAAAAACTTGAAATACTTAGCTTACCCCATATCTGTAGCAATGGTTATTATATTGCCCGTATTCATTTTAGGGTTGCTCGGATACAGGTTTAACTTTTCTCCGTCTATGCCGATAGGGATTTGGAAGACTGATTCAACCTCACAAAGTATTCTTAAAGGCAAAGTAGTACTGACTTGCTTACCTCATCAGGCTGATATTTATAATCTGGTTTTGAAACATAACCTATTACCTAAAGGATTATGTGATGACGGCACTGCTCCCTTATTAAAACCTGTAGCTGCAATTGGCAGCGATATAGTGGTCATAGATAACCAATTTATTTCAGTTAATGACCAAGTAATTATAAATAGCACTGCCTTAGAACCAAATAAGTTTAAAGTTAATCTACCGTTACTAAGTGAAGGAAAATACATAGTAAATGAAGATGAGGTTTGGTTAATATCAAAGCACCATACTCATAGTTTAGATAGCCGTTACTTCGGAGCTATCGGTAAAGAAAATATAATTGCCGTTATGCAACCTGTTTGGGTGTGGGGGAAGTAATGGATAGTATAAACTTAGATTATCTGATTACCTCCTGTGCCGTAGATAGGGATATTATATCCGCTATTATTAAAGTTGAATCAAACGGTTATCCATGGGTGATTAATGATAATACTACTAAAAAAATACTAAGATTCAACACACAAGATGAAGTTACCGAAAAAGCAAACGAGCTACTGAGTAAAGGACATAATTTGGATTTAGGCTTGAGCCAAATAAACTCGGGTAATTTAAAGAAATTAAATTTATCCGTAGAACAAGTTATCGAGCCATGTACTAACCTTAAAGCTGCTGCATCCATTTTTAATAATTTTTACAAAATTGCTGCGCTTAAGTTTAAAGGTAAAGACCAAGTATTATTCCATACCTTATCCGCCTATAACACAGGCTCATTCTATAAAGGATATAAATATGCGAAAAAAGTATTTAAGCTAATCAATATAGAAAGTAAGGATATTAAATATAATGTTATAACTCCCTTTAATGCGCCTATAATGGTGGAGTGGTAAATAGATGATAAGAAAGCCGTTTATCATCCAATTGGTATTTTCTGCACTTATCGGATATTTTGCATGGGGTGGAAGTGAAATGTGGCTAGCTTTAGCCCCTTGCTTTGTTGTAGTATGGGCATTTTCTAGAAACAAAATCCATGCTTACTTTTGTGCTCTTTCATATTACCTTGCGGCAAGCCATGGTTTAATAAAAGGAGCCGGTGTATTCTTCGGTAGCCCCGGCAAAGAGGAAGTATCTATCGTTTCAGGAATAGCTATCTGGGTTTTACCTAACATTATTTTAGCGCTTCCTTGGGCATTACTTTGGGGTAAAAAATATTATTATCTGAGAGTATCGCTTATTATATTAAGTGTATCTATTCCGCCTATAGGGTTGTTCGGTTGGGCTAACCCGATTACAGCTGCCGGAGTGATATTTCCCGGCTTAGGTTGGCCGGGGTTAATTGCTACTTTCATACTACTGATATTACTTTGTTACATGTTTCAAGCTTCTAAGAGCTTAAATATAAGTATAGGCTTTCTTTTAATTCTCTCGGTATTTTGCCGAATCAATTATAAGGAGCAGTCTCATATCTCTGGTATTGTAGGGATTAATACTAAGCTTTGTTGGATTAAATCTTCAGAAGATGAATATGAGCATAATAAATTACTAATTGAAACAGTAGATGAAGTTCTTGCAGCTCATAAAGCACTAAAGCTTATTTTACTACCCGAATTAGTGATAGGAACTTGGAATAATGCAAATAAGCACTTATGGGAGAAGATAAACCGTAAATGTAAAGACTTAGGAATTACGGTTTTTCTGGGTGGGAGAATTAATCTTAACCAAAGAGAATATATAAGCGGAATGATAGCAATAGGTAAAGAAGAAGGTGCAATACTGTTTGATCGAGTGCCTGTGCCGATAAGCATGTGGCGCCCATGGGCAAAAGGTAAATCAACAGCTATCAGCTACTGGTCTCATCCCGGGGTTTATAGTATCCAAGGTAAAAGAGTCGCGAGCATTATATGTTATGAGCAGCTGCTCATTTGGCCTATATTGCATTCAATGGTATATAACCCTGAGATATTACTTGCTTCCTCCAATACTTGGTGGGCAAAGAATACCAATATCCCTTCCATCCAGCAACAAGTAACCAAAGCATGGGCTAAGTTGTTCAATATTCAATTAGTGAGAGCGGTGAATAAGTGAAGAAGACAATATTCTAAGAAAATTCCCTCAGCTATACTTATTATATCAAGCAGAGATGAGGGAAGAATATAAAATATCCTTAACTACTCATAGCCTTAGGCATAAGAGCTATTCCTAAGCGGGTATCTACTTTGATAACGACTTGAGCATGTGAGTCATCCATACCGGCCTGTATGATATCCAGTTCACCTATAAAAATAGCTTTTCTGTCTTTAAGCAGTAATGGTTTGTAAAAGTTTGATAAGCTTTCATCGGTAATATGAATTTTAAACCATCTGGGCTCAAATATCTCTTCTCCTGTGGTAGTATCATATCCTATAGCTTTATTTACGGTTACGGTAGCAATGCCGTATGCTTTTCTGTTTAAATCATGATGAATTTCCAGGTCTCTTGCCATTGTGCCGTAGACTTGTGCTTGTGCTGAATCTTTCTTAAACGCTCCATTAAATGTTTAATAATTGTTAGTTGTAATTATCGGTTAAACCACTTGAAGTTTGATGGAGGAATGATAGAATATGCATCAAACAATTTTATAATTACTAAAAAAGTAACTAATCATAGTTTCAGGTTTAGAAGGAAATATACTTGTAGAATACTGCGTTCATACAACATAGTTAACCTCAGAATCTCTTTTGCCTTGCTCAACTCGTTTTATATGGTATTGCAAGTTTTAATATTACAGGAATTTATTAAGCTAACTGTGAGCCTAAAGTTGTTTCTTACGCAAAATTCAGGTTAAGGAATAAACATATGCAAAAAAGACTGTTTTTATAAATCTAAAAAACAGTCCTGATCTTTTTATTAATAACATTTATTAAGCCTAAGTAACTACCCCACCGGCAAGACATTTATAGAGCAATATCCTTAAGACCCTCTAACGATTGATTGTCCGTTTCCTCTATCAGATAAATTTCTAGCATCTTTGCTATATTTAATTTTTTCAACTTTAGAATCAACTTTACATTTTTTCTCTTTATTAGTTTTTTCAGGTGAAGAGTCATCCGCTCCTTTTCCAAGTGCGGAGTTTCTAGAATCGTTTACAATTTGTTCAAAACTACGTTTTTTAGAGCTCTCTGCAGCTTTCTCCTTTTCTAGGGGTTTATGGTCTTGTTCTTTTACCTCATTACACACTGTTTGTGACTTAGCAATTTGCCTTGCAAACTGATCAGTGAATGGTTCATTGGTAAGCTCATTGAGAGGAATTGCACTATCTAGAGTATATTGTATGGAAGGAAAGCCGGGATCTATCAACCATTTTTTAAGATCTGAGTAATAACATAAAGTAATATATTCATTCTCCAATAATTCCTGTAAAAATTTTTTAAAAGAAAAATATCTTTCCTTGGGTGGGTAAGTACTGTTAAAATCTACCATAAACTTAAAAGGCTCTTCTTCAAGCTCTTCTTTAGCTGTAATACAAACATTAACGAAGCCATATTTTTTTGCCTCCTCTTGAATTCTATCCCTGCAGCTTATTAGCTTTTCTACACTTAACATATTCTTTCTCTTTATAAATTATTAATTTGAATAATATCAATTTAGAGCATTTATCTCAATATAATTGATATTAATATTTTAGTTTCTTATGTGTAAAAAGTTTACACTCTAAACATCAAGCAGTTTTTTTAACTTCCAATGCTATTATCCCCTGCCTTTATCCTGTTTTTCATCTTTTTTACCAAAAACAAAAGGTTTGATTTTTTCTCTCGGTTTTATTGAGAAACTCATTAAACCCGTTTGAGTTTGCTGTGGTTCCTGCTTATCTTCTTTTTGCTTTTTAGCTTTTTCTTGGCTGGATATGCTACTACTTGTACGAAAAGTGGTGGTTTGCTTATCAACTTCTGTTTTAGTTTTAGTAACTTGATCTACTTTGCGTTTTTGCGGGGTACCGGTGTCAGATAAAGATAATGAAAATTTACTTTCCGCTAATGTGCGGCTTTGGATCTCTTTAAGTTCTTTTGTAGTATAGGCTTCTTTCTCACCGATATCTTCACTTCTTCCTATTTGAGAGTCTGCAATGCTTATATGTTTGCTTTCATCTTCTTTTGGGACACTGGGTGTTTGAGTGACATTAATCTTAGAAGAACCCAAGGTAATTTTATGGCTAGAATGATCATAGGTAGATATGGTTTCTATCATTTGACTAAAATCTTTGTTATCTACTTCAGCAGCATGGAAAATTTTATCACGCCAATGTTTACTCATTCCTAATGAAGTATCTACTTGTCCTTTAGCTACTAATGGTTCTGATATTTGGTTACAAGCTTCTCCAAAACATCCTAAGCAATATAATATTGCTTCTTTATTTTTGTATTTTGAACTTAAAAAGTTATCAACTTTCATGCGCTGTAATTGCATATCAGAATAATATGCTTGGTAAAGTTCGGTTGTTGAAGGGATAGTTCCCTGGTTAGTTTGTTGAAAGTGAAAATGTAGATTCTCCCACCGTTCATTTGTAGCTTGCGATGAATACTTGGAATTATTTTTGTATATAGCGTAATTTCTTAGCTTAACTAGTAATATACCATTATTTTGAGCTAAGTTATCTGCCTCAGCATTTACAAAATCAACTATACTTTGTTTGTCAATATCAAAATATCCATGCACTAAACCATTCCGCAATATATTCAAATTAGGATATTTTTTACTGCTCGGATCTTTAGATTTATCTTCCTGGACTCTTGTTTCTAAAATTCTTATTAAATGGTACATTGCAGCATTATATTGTTGAGAGAGAGGATTATTTTTAAATTCATCCGTATTCACTAATTCTTTAAGTATTTTGCATCGCTTTTCAATGCTCATAGTTTTTTTTGGCATATTGCTATATTATTGTTTTTATAATTAATATTACAAATGTTAACATATTTTTTTATAAAAATCCAGTTTGACTAAAAAATTTTAAATAACTTAATTAATAATGCTACTTAGAAGTATTCTTTAGTTAATTTTAGTTGATATATAGGAGGTAACACATTTTTATGAAAGAGAATTTAAGTGGGCATATTCATAAGCTTTTTTAATAAGATACAGATAATCTATGTTCAATATAAGGAAAAAAAAAAGACGGTTGAGAAGAGGGAGGCTGAGAATTAAGTTACACGCTATTGATATCTTACATCAAAAAATTAATGAAATTATTTCTAATAAAAAGAATAAATTTTATAACTTGTATAATATTAATTTATATAGAGTGTAGAAAATATGTAGAAAATAAAGAGTTAGTAAATATAAAATAAATATTGTAACCTAGGTATTGCCTGGTGCGCCCGAGAGGAGTCGAACCCCTAGCCTTTAGATCCGTAGTCTAACGCTCTATCCAGTTGAGCTACGGGCGCTTTGTAAGCTAAAGGGAGAATTTAATAATAAAACTCGGTTATGTCAAAGGAAATATAAAGTGATGTATAAATCTCTATATTATAAAGGGTGCTAAACTAATTTATAATTATAAAATTTTACCTTTTTCTGAAAATGTTCTGCTCTTGCTTCCCGCCTTTTTTGTTAGTTTAGGAGATGATAATAGGAGAATTCGGCTCTAAACCCTTTTTCCGTTTATATAGTATGGAAGAAGCATGCCGTTTTGTGAATGAATTCTCAACAGGTCTCTTGTAAGAAACTTGAGGTGGCGCCATATATCTGATTTCTTCAATTGTTGATATTATTACCTGATTTCTAAGTATGGTTGAGGTTTGCATACCACTACACATAACACTTGTAGGGGGCGGTTGGAAATTTTGAGTTATTGTGTTTTCTTTGCACGGTTCGGCTATTCCTAATTCTGCTTCTAAGGCATATACTCTTTCTTTTAATTTTTTAATTTCTTCCTTTTCAAGCTTATCACGTTTATATATTTCTCTTAATTCTGCTTCATAAGCAGCGGCGCCATCGGATAAGATTGCTCGTGTGGGCATGATATATTCCGGATAATTTAACCCTATTTTTGCAGCACTGGCCGTGTTTAAACCATTATTATGACTAATTATGAATAAATTTATCAAGTGTTTTTTTACTTCGTCAAAATCATACAGCTTAGCTAAATCTAAAGGGGTATTACCTTCATTATCTCTAATATTAATTTTTGCTTTTAAATCATATAAAAATTTTATCTCATCTTGACTGTGAATATTATATAATACGGCAATATGCAAAATAGTTTGGCCGTCTTCATTTTTTAAATTTATAAATTCAGGAGACGCTTTTAATATAACTTTTAACTTAATATAAATATTTGTATCGTTTTTAATATTACTTAAAAGATTTATATATTTTTTGATTGTTAAAAAATCACCTAGTCTTTTGCTGACATCTTGCGGGGTTTTACCTTTATTATCTTTAACATTAATGTCAGCACCTTTTTGTAATAAAATTTTTATTAATTTCGTTTCACCGTAAATAGCCGCTAAGTGCAATGCGGTATGCCCATTGTCATTTTTAAGGCTTATAAATTCAGGGTTACTTTCTAAAATTAAAATAGTTTTATTAAAAATATTATTTATATAAGTTATTCTATCTCTTATAAACATAATTTTTTCAACTATACATATTTTAATATTATTTAAGCAATCAACGTATTCTTTTGCCTTTTGAAGTAATTCAGCTATATCCTCAAATATAGGTTCTCTGCTAAAACTGCTCACTTTTCTGTTTTCCTTAATTAACTCAATTTGTCTTAAAGGGTAGGTTAAAGCCAGATCTAATGCAGTTCTATGTTCGCTGTCTCGAGCGCGAATATTTATATTTGGTATTTTAATAAGTAATCTCACTATAGAAAGACGTCCGTTCTTGGCAGCCAAATGCAAAGGAGTTTCTCCTCTGGAATTTCTCGTATTAACATTTGCTCCTTTTTTTATTAAAAATTTTGTAAAATCTTTATTTCCGTAAAGCGAGCTTAAATGTAGGGCTGAAAAATTATTACTATTTTTAATATTAATATAAGTGGTGTGACTCTCTAAAAATTCTTTAATTTTTTGTATCCCTTCAGTTAACATGCCATAGCGTTTGTTTACTACTCTATCTAATAAACTTATATAATATTGTATTGGAGTTAAAGGCACGGAAGTTTCAGCAGTATTTCTAACAGAGTTATAATTTTTCATTTCACCCTTGAACTAATATAGTAAGAAAATTGCCATAAACATTACTATATTAAGTGAAAATTTAATATAACTTTATTAATTAAGAAGACCGAAAAATAAAAAAAGCCGGAGGAAAGCTCCGGCTCTTGAAATAAAAGTATAATATTAAATATTATTTCTTTTCATCGTCTTTAACTTCTTCAAATTCGGCATCTACAACTTTTTCATCATTTGTATTATTTGAAGAAGCATTATCCGCTCCCGGTGCATTTTGAGCCTGGGACTCCTGATACATAGCCTCGCCGATCTTCATTGAAGCTTGGCTTAAAGTATCCGTTTTAGCTTTAATGTCTTCGGCATCTTCACCCTCTAAGGCTTTTTTCAAGGCTTCGATTGCAGATTCAACTTCAGATTTGGTTTCAGCTGCAACCTTATCACCATGGTCTTTAAGGCTTTTTTCAATAGAGTAGATTAAACTATCCCCATGATTTTTAGCTTCAATCAACTCTTTGCGTCTGGCATCTTCGGTGGCATTTTCTTCAGCATCTTTAACCATTTTTTTTATTTCCTCATCGGATAAGCCGCCGGAAGCTTGGATAGTTATCTTCTGCTCTTTACCTGTTGCTTTGTCGGTTGCTGAAACGTGTAATATACCGTTCGCATCAACATCAAATGTTACTTCAATTTGAGGCATTCCACGCGGAGCAGGAGCTATCCCTTCTAAGTTAAATTGGCCTAAGAATTTATTAGCTGCCGCCATTTTTCTTTCACCTTGGAACACTCTAATGGTTACTGCGCCTTGATTATCTTCAGCAGTAGAGAACACCTGGCTCTTCTTAGTCGGAATGGTAGAGTTCCTTTCAATAAGCGGGGTAAACACTCCACCCAAAGTTTCAATCCCGATTGATAGTGGGGTAACATCAAGTAATACAACATCTTTAACTTCGCCGGTTAATACCGCGCCTTGAATCGCAGCCCCGATTGCAACTACTTCATCAGGGTTCACACCTTTATGAGGCTCTTTACCAAAGAATTGCTTAACGGTTTCTATAACTTTCGGCATTCTGGTCATGCCGCCTACTAACACAACTTCATCAATTTTGCTTGCATCAATGCCGGCATCTTGAAGAGCTGCTTTACAAGGATCAATAGTGCGCTTGATTAAATCATCGACTAATCCTTCGTATTTAGCTCTGGAAAGTTTTATATTCAGGTGTTTAGGCCCTGTGCTGTCCGCTGTGATATAAGGAAGATTTATATCGGTTTCAACTGTATTGGAAAGTTCAATTTTAGCTTTTTCAGCCGCTTCTTTTAAACGCTGAAGTGCTAACGGATCTTTACTTAAATCAATACCGCTGTCCTTTTTGAATTCTTCAATTAAGAAGTTAAGTATTCTTAAGTCGAAGTCTTCACCGCCTAAGAAAGTATCTCCGTTGGTAGATTTAACTTCAAATACACCTTCGCCGATTTCAAGGATGGATACATCAAATGTACCGCCACCTAAATCATATACAGCGATAGTTTTAGTGCCTTCTTTATCTAAACCGTATGCAAGCGCGGCAGCAGTCGGTTCATTAATGATTCTAAGTACGTCAAGCCCTGCGATTTTACCTGCGTCTTTAGTTGCTTGCCTTTGTGAATCGTTAAAATAAGCAGGAACGGTAATTACAGCTTTAGTTACTTTTTCACCTAAATAGCTTTCCGCAGTTTCCTTCATTTTTTGTAAAATAAATGCACTGATTTGGCTAGGTGCATATTTTTCACCCTTGGCTTCCACCCATGCGTCTCCGTTTGTAGCTTTTACAACTTTATAAGGTACTTTGCTTGCCAACTCTTTAGTTTTCGGATCATCAAAATTACGTCCGATCAACCTTTTTACCGCAAAAATCGTGTTATGCGGGTTAGTTACCGCTTGGCGTTTTGCCGGTTGACCGACTAAACGCTCACCTTTATCTGTGAATGCAACTATTGAAGGTGTGGTATTTGCGCCTTCGCTATTATGAATTACTTTAGGGTTGCCGCCATCCATAATTGCTACGCATGAGTTGGTGGTACCTAAATCTATACCAATAACTTTACTCATATTTTCCTCAAAAATTATTAAATAATATTTTATGAAGTGTATATAGTTCGTACATTTTTGATTACAAGGGTAGGACGAATAAAATTTTAAACTAAAAATATTTATTCTAACTTTAGAAAAGTAATATGAGATAATATTTTACTCATTCATATACTTCAGGTAGAAAAGTAATATTATTATTAAACTTTAATATTATTTTGGAGTTCAGCTTGTTATAAGAATAGTTTTATAGTATAATTTTTATCAATAGCGGTGAAATATCAAAGATTAAATATTATGACCAAAAAAAATAAAAAAACATTGTCTTTGAGTAAAGAATTATATAAGGCGATAGATTCAGCTGCATATCTTATTTCTAAGATTACAGGTCAGGATATCTCCCTAATTAAATCTAAAAATGAAACCGAGATCCTTCAGTACTTAAACTTTCTTTTAGAGTCTGAAAAAAAAGAAGAGAAGTTTTTAAATTGGCGAAATGATAAATCTTCAAGTCATGATGTGAATACTGATAGCCATGGTTATCAAATGGTAGCTAAGGGAATATATAATACTAAGTATAAAGCATACGGCACAAATAAATCTTTACATGATTTCATAAAGTTTTTTTTCGGCTCGTCTTGGAGAAATGGCCTTTCAAAGAGCAGTGAATAGCCGGTTTTCCGCTAATCTCTCAAACCCTTATGCAAGTATTGCTCAGCCCATTGAAACCAATGTTTCCAGAGTTAATTTAAGCGGATTGAACTTACAAAATTTGTTATCACAAATTCCGATACTTAGAACTAATGATAATATTCCCTCCAGAGGAATTTAAATCTAATGATTCGTTAATAAAAAAAAGGGGCTTTAAAGCCCCTTTTTAAAGACATCGGTCATATGACTAAAACTTAATCATAATTTCTTTTCCTGTCTAATTTTCTTCTTCTTCTAAAGGCTTCTTGTCCTTTACGAACTCGAACTTCGGAAGGTTTTTCGTAGAAACGACCCATCTTCATAACTTTAAAAACGCCTTCTCTTTGCATTTTTTTCTTTAAAGTTTTAAGTGCCATATCCACGTTATTGAAGCGAACTAGTACCTGTACCAATGTAACAACCCCCTTTCAGAAGGAATATAAGTTATAAAAAAGATGCATAAAGCATCCCATAATACTTATTATTATACATGAAATAAGCTTTAAATCCATATAATTAATCCTAAGTTAAAAAAGAAATTTCTCTAGCTTTTTGGATGAGTTATATTATAAATGCTGCAAAAGTTGATTTAATTGAATTTTGTAAAACTATGACTCAAATTGATTCGCTTGTTGAGAATAAGCAAAAAAACCTAACCTACTTACTTGGAGTGCTTTGGTTTATAATGAATTTAGTCGCCAGTGTTTTTAACGATGTGATTGTTAAGTTCGTGGGTCTAAGGTTACCTTTCGCCGAAGTTGCCTTTTTTAGATTCTTTTTCGGCACTTTAAGCTTAGTTCCATTGATTTTATATTACGGTAAAAGTTCTCTTAAAACTTCCAGAATAAATGTACATATAATAAGGGGTGTTATTTTATTTTTTGCAATAAGTATGTGGTCATGGGGGGTTAATACCGTGCCTATTACGGTTGTGACTATTATGGGGTTTACTATCCCTATGTTTGTATTAGTGCTTGCTCCGCTGTTTTTAAAAGAAAAAGTGAGTCAGGAGTTATGGCTAGCCACTCTTATCGGGTTTGTCGGAGTATATGTTACTTTAAATCCCCATCATGTTTCATTTAATCCGTATAGCTTAGTGTTGGTGCTTGCTGCTCTTATGTTTGCTTCGCTCGATATTATAAACAAGAAGTTTGTAGTGCAGGAAACCATGATAGGAATGTTATTTTATTCTGCGCTTGTCACTACTCTGCTCGGTGCATATCCGGCATATAAAGTTTGGGTTGAACCTACTGCTAAAGAAGTGCTGCTCTTAGCTTTGCTCGGGGTAGGGAGTAACTTAATTCTTTATTTTATATTGAAAGCCTTTACCTTGGTTAATGCTTCGAGTTTATCTCCATATCGTTATCTTGAACTGGTGTTTTCCGCTTCAATCGGTTATTTGCTGTTTGCCGAAGTGCCGCATGCTACTACGCTTATCGGCTGTGCAATAATTGTGCCGGCTAATTTTTATATTGCTTATTGTAATATAAAAGCCAGAAAATAGTATTTATTATACTTATATAGTAGGAAGTTTGTTAATAAACTGTATACAATACAACAGCTGAAGCTTAATATTATAATACTTTAAATATTGTTTGCTCTGATGTTATTATAAGTTAGATTTAAATATTACTTATAAATAAATTAATAAAGCATATATGGTAAATATATATAATACTGCCCAGCCCAGTAAAGTCTCCGGCATTTCTGACGACAATAAATGCATAACCGATATAGAGTTACAAAACTGTTATATAGACAGTTTTGCCATTCTTGTCATACCTATCATACTTTTATCTTCATCTTTCTGCGGGAGAGTTAGTATTACAATAACCGCAGTAACTTCGGTATTTGCGGTTACCAAAGCGGGAGGTTGCTACCTTAAAGAAGTATGTGCTGAAATTAACGAAGGAAGCTATGAGCTAATGCAGCCTCAAATTCAGCATATAAGAGATTTTGAATTGCCTTATTCTGAAGATGATATGAATATATCCGACAATAATACTTATATATCGTTATATATCGGAATCGAGTGAATATTATTAGGCTTAAGGCTTAATTTATTTAAACATACTATCTCAATGTCAATGAGTACCTTAATAAAATTTTAAACACTAGAACTAGAACATTTTAACTTATACATGAATTTTAACTATCTTTAATGTATTAAATTAGTTAAACACTTATTAGGTTAGCGATATAACTTAATATACTACTTCATCTAATTTAAGTTTAGGAGGTTCATTATGATCAAATATTCGCGTAAATATACTCATAAATACGATAAACAAACTAAAGCCCCGGGAGATTATGCATTTAAGATTGCAGAGAAAATTGCTCCTGAGTCGGATGTTTTAAAAGCATCATTTGTAACACTCAGTACGCTTGCTCAAGGAGCGGTTATAGGAGGGATGGTTTCAATATTTACTACTCCGTTAATAGGTGTGCCGGTAGGTTTGTTATATGGTTCATATATAGCTAACAGTGATAAATTATTTAACCTTTATGAAAAAGCCGTTGCCAAATCCAGCGTTGAGGATTCAACAATTAATACTTTTGTAGGACTTGATGCAGTTAACTCCGGAAATCTTGAATGTGCAGAAGCTTCTGTCCCTAAGATTGATGGATCTGTAACTAATGCAAATACATATTTTGCTCCGTCAGTTATAAATGATACTTACACTGCTGAACCTATGCATTACATTGATTTAGCTAAGGTAGGGCAGTTTTTGAATGCTGATGCTGATTTAAAACCTGTTGAGTTATTTTTAGGTTATACTATTGAAGTAACATTATAATATAAACATATTATAAGATTGCGAAATAGTTATGAAATAGGCTTAAGTATAATTTTCTCTTGAGCTTATTTTAAAAATCGTTTTTTTAAAGTACTGTTTATTAAAAGCCGAAATGATACTGAGCTTGCAAGAAATATCTTAAAGGATTCCGTCATAATTTCTAAAGATGGCTTGGATGAATTCAGGAAGCCCGATTTTACAACCGAAAATACAACAAACTTCATCTGAAAATTTAATAGCATCAAGAAAAGAAGAAAAGGGTAAAGAAAAAGAAGACTTAGGCACTGATACTGAAGATGAAATAGATAATAGAAAAGATATAGTAGTAATATCTCATGTAGGCTTAATAAAAAGAAAGTGGGTAGATAAGGTTGTAAACAAGAATGCTGATACTGCTGAAAAGTCTTCCAAAAAGCCTAAAAGCTATGTTGCAGAAGAAACAAAGCCTTCAGGTTCTACTGGTTAAAGGGAATCATTAAAAAGAAGCAAACAATCAAATGATTTATCCAGAACATAAGAATTAAATTACTTTCATTTTTTAATATTTTTTTAGTCAAGAATATAATATTTATCTTTACTCAACAAGCAATTCCGTAAGTGATACGAGCGGTGAAATATCGGATAATTTTTATAAATAACATAATTTTAGATAACAAACTCTATTTTAATGAATAAAAGTCATTAATAAATATTTAATAGCTTTATCCTAGTCTTTTTATTAAATTTAGTTAAAATGCTCGAATTATTAAATATTTAATGTTTACTATGAGAGTTGATAGAAATACCTGTGATAATTTAATTGTAATCAATACAATTGACTCGCCTTTATTTAAACATATTGAAATTGCTGCCGAGTTTATTAAAAGTCTTGAGGAGCAGGGTTTTAAAAATATTGCATTAATAGTCCAAAATCGAAGTGTTTCAAAAGAATATACAAACTATTTTCCTAAGCAAAAAATAATTATCGGAAATCAACGTAAAGTTGAGGTTGCAAAGAATATTTTAAAAGAAAATATGGTTAACGATATTCCTAAACCTGCTATTAATATACTTACACCCTATATTATATCGATTGATCAAGCTAAGAAATTTTTTGATGTTAAGGATTTAAATAAAGCTTTGCTTATTAATTCAAATATAACATTTAAGGAAATTTTGACACAGTTATTATTTAGATCTTTTTGCGGAGTTATGACCTGCTTTGAAAATCACGATGTCTCTATTAATCAAAGTGCTTTATCTGCAACGGCCGAAGCTATAAAAACTAATTTTACGGATATAAATGATAGATTTGTTGTTACTTTAATAAGGCCTCAGCATTTAAATAATTCTAATAACTATCCTCCTATTTTCCCGCCTTCTCCTGCTATAAAAACTAAGATTCCTACTTATACGGTTTTTAGAAGCACACCCTTTGTTTTTGCTTCGGCAAGTGATATTTCGGTTATTAGTCAATCTTATAAGAAAGCTTTTACGGAAGAGCAGAGCCGTAATGATCGTTTTTATTCCATTAATAAAATAACTCCTGAATTCCAGGCGAAGCTTTGGGAGTATATTGAAAGATACTCAATAATTTTAGGTAATATAGCTAAAGTTTCCGCTATGCATAAAATATTACTAGGCTTACCTAATAAAGCGGATTTTCAAAATGTTACCAAAAAATACATTACAGCCATAGTTCCGGTTATAAAATCTTCTTTGTTGAAAATTGAAGAGGAAAAAAACTTACCATATATGGCAGAAGCTAAATTATATCTATATTTACAAGATGGTCTTAATAAATTTTATGACTTAATATACTATTTAGATCGAGAGATTCATCACCTTATAAATAATTATACTTATAATTTTGCAGAAAATTTCATTAATTTGCTATCCTCAACATTAGTTGAATTTGAAAAATTTTCAACCATCCCATCTGCCGAAATGCTTGTTAATAATATGAATTTAATAAACTTAAGTTCACGCTTGAATGCAGGGCAAACTTCCTTGGAGAATCCGATTTTGTTGACGGAAGAAGAAAAGGAGAGAGGAATAGAAGATTTAGGTACCGATACTGAAGATGAGTTGGATGAAAAAGATGAGGACGTAATAATAACCGGTGTTATCACAAATAAAAGAAAATATAATATAGATGATTCTGAAAATAAAAGGATAGAAGAAAGGCCTTTGAAAAGACCTGTAAAATATACTTTTCATAAAGAAGTAAACTCTGCCGGCTCGGCTGCTCTTAGGGAGTTATCAAGAAGAAATGAAAAATTAGTGAGTGGTGAGTTACGCGGAGTTTAAAAAATTGTAATATAAGTTGGGTTTCTTTTTTGGGTACTTGCATAGGCGAGTATACTTATTATTATGTGAAAAATTATTAACCTTAAATAATGTTTTACTGGCTTCTCATTTAATAAATAATTAATATATACCTAGGAAATATATAATTGGTGTTATTATGAGAGCAGGCAAAGAAACTCAAGGTGCTTTAATTATTGTGAATTCAACTTTATTTAAAGATATCAGCAATGTGAGTACTTTTGTTAAGAGTTTAAATCGTTTCGGTTTTACCAATGTTTCCGTAATAGAGCATGAAACTACCATAGAGCAATATAAAGCACAATTTCCGGAGCAGACTTTCTTTGCGGAATACAGTAATAATGTTGAGCTTGCAAAAAATATTTTGAAAGGGGCGGTTAATTGTTTTTCAGTAGAAGAGCTAAACAAGGCAACACCGTATATCACGGCAATTGACAGAGCAAAAAAGCATTTTAAAATTTCTGATTCGAAAAAAATTTTACTTGTTAATTCGGATTGGAATGATGAATTTTTTATAAAAATATTACGGGATATTCACATGTGTGAAACCACAACACGCTTTTCAAATTATGATTTTTTCATTACCGAGAAAATAATAAAGCAAGTTGCAGGAGATATAAAAAATAAATTTATAAAAAAAGATTTTGAATTTTCCAGAGCCTGTAAAACTAAGAGTAACTCTATAAGTCCGCATCATCAGCCTGAAACGCTTCAACATCATCAACCTGCTATGCCTTATGGTTATTGGCTTACAATGAATCCGAGCTATCGGTATGCAATGTCGCAATACACGCAACCTATGATACCTCAATACAGTAATCAACAGCCGCAAATTTTCCCCTCTTATCCTAATATTGTCCCTAAGCCGGTAGTGCCCTTACCGCATCCTGCCTCTGGCGTATCGGTAAATCCTTATATTCAACCTGCTTCAACTTCTATGTCCTTTTGGATCAACCCTACCGCTTATATTCCTATAGAGTTGACAATTCCGGAGAAGGTTGTTCCAAAACAGTCTTCGGTAGCACGGGAAAGTTATAAATTACCGAATTTTACTACAGAAAGTCAATTGCTTCACTATATAGCAGGGTACCATTCAGACTTTTGTGAAATATATAATAAGCTAAAATCATACAAAGATTCGAATAAAATATCGGATGAAGAAGCAATTAAAACACTTATTAATAGTGCTTTAAAACCTTTGTCGGAAAAAATAAAACAATGCAAAGGTAAATATATTGTGGAGACATATGCCGATACTAAGTTAAAATCTTTTATCTTAAAGTTTCATAGAATTATATACGGAATAGATTATAGGATAAATTACGTTAAAAATTATTATACTACCGAATTAAAGGAAAAATTGGTGTTGGAGCTATTGCATTTGGTGGAAGAGGGGTTAGCCTGTTTTCAGGTAACCCTTTTAAAAGTAACTGAACTATTGCATGAAAAAACAAAGCTTTCAGCTCTAAGTGAGCTAAGTTATCCGCTCGAAAAAAATGTTAGAGAGGAGGAAAAGAAAAGCGAGAAAGGGGAGCTGGGAGAGGAGATGAAAGATGAGCTTGATAAAAAACGAAAAGAAGATGAAGTTTTAGAAAGCGGAAAAATACCTGTCATTACAGACAAAGGGAAGAGAACATGGCGTGAGATTGTCGGGATTGATAGCATTGCCGATGTTGATACACCTCAAGAAACTTTTAAAAAACCTAGAATTTATAGTTCAAAGGATGATCGGTCTTTAAATTCAGCTGTTGCACAAGAATTATTAAGACGAAATAAAAAATCAGGTGACAAAATAATTGAGAGAGTTTAAAGGTTGAGAAAGAAAAGTAACTTTTTCACATTTTATGGTATTAAGCTTTACTTTAAAAATTATTAATAAACTATATACGATGCTTAAAATTTATAAGATGTAATTGAGATGAAAATACTGATTTTTCTAAATAAAAATATTAAATAACTTGCTCAATTATATTAAAAAATTTTAAATTCGTAATTTTATTAGTTGTATTTTTTTTAAAAATGTGAAACACTTGAAATGTAAAATGTCAATGTATGAATGAGGTTTCAATGAAGAATAATTACTCTACTTTAATAAAAAGTTTTCTGTTTGCTTTACTACTTGCACCTTTCTCTATGAACTTAGCGCATGCATACTCCACTCAGGACGTAGTTGTAAGCGGAAATGGAGATAAAGTTCGTACCGGATCCGGTGATTGCTTAAGAAGCAAATGGGATGTAGGTAATGACAGATGTATCGATGAACAAGAATCACAACCGCAAATTAAAGTTGTGAGAAAAGTTATCGGAATGGATGAAAGAACAGTTTACTTTAACTTCGACAGTTCTGTAATTACTGAAGATGAAAAATATAAACTTAATGCTCTTGCGCACACTTTAAAGGAGCACAACATTAAAGCAGTTAAGATTTTAGGCTTTACTGATAGGATTGGTTCTGATGCTTATAACTATGCATTATCTAAAAAGCGTGCTGATGCCGTTAAGAACTACTTAGATTCTAAAGTAGCTATTGATAGTAGCATTCTTATTGAAAGAGGCTTAGGTAAACAGCAACAAATTAAACCATGCGACGGTGTTAAGGGTAAAGAGCTTATTAATTGCTTGAAACCAAACCGTAGAGTAGTAGTTGAAGTAGATTATTTGGACAAAGTTTCTAACTAATAATCTATTCTAAATTATACTGTTTTTATTAAAAAGCTCCTGTATACATATGGGAGCTTTTTTAATAAGTATATGTATAACATTCAATAGAAATTTAATTATCTTACTTTATATATAAGTATAATGGATTTAATTTTTTAAATAGCTAAACTATTAAAGTATAATATTGACAATAGTATTTAAAACTTAGATTATAGTTTTTGTCAAAAAACTATAATGAATTATATAAGATATAAATATATTATGCCTGACTCAAGATTTTTTAAAAATAAGGGTTCTTTTAGTGTAATGGAAATTGCACAAAGATTTAATTGTGAAGTTATTGGCGATAAGAACCGAATAATAAAAGATATTGCAACCCTTGAAAATGCAAAAGAGGGGGATATAAGCTTTTTATACAACCCTAAATATATAGAACAAATTAAAACTACTAAAGCTTCCGCTTGTATTATTGATGAAAAGAATATTCCGGTTGCACCTCCGCATCTTACTCTTTTGGTTACCGACAGTTCTTATGTGCTGTATGCAAAGATCACCTCATTATTTTACGGTGCAGCAAACTTAATAGCTAATATTTCTTCAACTGCTGTAATTGCAAAGAGTGCCAAAATAGGAGAAAACGTTACTATTGAAGACTTCGCCTTTGTGGGAGAAAATGCGGAGATCGGAGATAATGCTTATATCGGTGCACACACATATATCGGAAATGGGGTAAAGATAGGCGATAATTCAACCATACACCCACAGGCCTATTTAACTTATTGCACAATAGGCAGCAATTGTATTATCCATTCGGGAGTAAAAATCGGGCAGGACGGTTTTGGTTTTGCAGTAGGTAAAGAGGGTGCTGAAAAAGTTTTACAGTTAGGTTCGGTAATAGTCGGTAACAATGTTGAAATAGGTGCTAATACATGTATTGACCGTGGTACGATTGAAGATACCGTAATAGGTGATAATACTAAAATAGATAACCTTGTGCAATTAGGCCATAATGTGGTAATAGGGAAAAATTGTTTTGTGGTTGCTCAAGTTGGTATTGCAGGCAGCACAAAAATCGGCGACGGGGTAATGATAGGCGGGCAGGCGGGAATAGCAGGGCATTTAAATATCGGAGACGGCGCCAAAATTGCGGCTAAATCCGGAGTGATGCAGGATGTTGAGCGGGAACAAATGGTTGGTGGTGCTCCTGCAATGAATATAAGAGATTGGCATAGGATAACCGCGATGTTAAAGAAAATGATTAAGGGTGGTGGCAGTAAGAATGACTGATTTACAGCTTCAAAATATAAATATAGAAAAAATAATGGATATTATTCCGCATAGATATCCGCTGCTGCTGGTTGATAGAATTATAGAAATGCATCCTGATGAAGGAGCTATAGCTCTTAAGAATGTAACTATTAATGAAAATTTCTTTAATGGGCATTTCCCCGGTAAGCCTATCATGCCCGGTGTGCTGATAGTAGAGGCTATGGCGCAAGCATCTGCTGTTTTTGTTGTGATAAACATGGGAGTATGCACTAAGCAAAAGCTAGTCTATTTCATGTCAATTGAAGAAGCCCATTTTAGAAAACCCGTCGTTCCGGGTGATTCTCTTTACTTACATGTCCAAAAGATAAAAAGCAGAGGAAATGTTTGGAAAATGAAAGGGGAAGCAAAAGTAGACGGAGTCAGGGTTGCGGATGCAATATTTACAGCCATGATTGTAGACAAAGAAAATGATAAGTAAAAAAGAGAGTAAAATGATTCATCCCACAGCGGTTATTTATGATGGTGCTAAGGTTGCATCAAGCGCAGAAATAGGCCCATATTGTGTAATCGGGTCTAATGTTGAAATAAAAGATGGGGTCATTCTTAAATCTCATGTTTGTGTAGACGGGTATACTGTAATTGATGAGGGAACGACGGTTTTTCCTTTTGCTTCTCTTGGTTTAGTACCGCAGGATTTAAAATATAGTGGAGAAAAATCTACGGTTTATATTGGTAAAAATAATACAATCAGGGAATATGTAACTATCCATCCCGGTACGGAGCAGGGCGGGATGAAGACCGAAATAGGAGATAACTGCCTGCTTATGATAGGGGTGCATGTAGCACATGACTGTAAAATCGGCAATAATGTTATTATGGCTAATAATGTTACGCTTGCAGGGCATGTTAATGTTGCGGATTTTGCTATAATCGGAGGTATGTCTGCCGTTCATCAGTTCGTGAGGATCGGAGCGCATTCGATTATCGGTGGAGGTAGCATTGTTGTTGAAGATGTAATTCCTTTCGGCAATGTAGTCGGGGAAAGAGCAGGGCTTGCCGGGCTTAATATCGTAGGAATGAAGCGGAGAAATTTTGATAGAGAGACTATCAAACAATTGCAAATTGCATTCAAAAGGTTGTTTGTTGATAATGATAATACTTTTGAAAGCCGTGTAAGTGACGTAGAAGAAAATTTCGGCGGTAATGAGAAAGTAAAAGAAATTGTTCAATTTCTTAAGGCGGATAGTTCAAGATCAATATGTATGCCGAAAATAAGGGATGAATCTTAATGGAAAATATAGAAATTAAAAAATTAGGAATAATAGCAGGAAGCGAATCTTTACCAAGGCATGTAGTTGACGCTGCAAAAAAGCAAAATATTGAATTTGTACTAATCGGGCTTACTGGCCAAACCAGCGAAGAGCTGTATAAAGATATTGAATACCAAACCTTCCAATTGCATTCGATAAGCAAAATAATTAAGAAGCTCAATGATGAAGGAGTTTCTCATGTAGTTTTTGCCGGAAGAGTAAAAAGGACTAGTATTTCAAAACTTCTTTTGGATGTTAAAGGGGCAAAATTATTTGCAAGCATTATGAGAAACGGGATTAATGATAATTCTTTGCTTACAACTATAGTTAATTTTTTTGAAAATGAAGGTTTTACCGTGTTGCCGGCTGAATATATAGCTCAGGATATAGTGGTAAGAAGCGGCCATATTACCAAGACTAAACCAAGTAAAGAAGCTTGGGAGGATATTAAAAAGGGTACTAAAATATTAAAAGGAATTGCTGAGTTTGATGTCGGGCAGGCGCTCGTGATACAAGAAGGATTAGTACTCGGAGTTGAAGCTGCCGAAGGGACTGACCGGTTAATTGAGCGTTGCGGCGGTATTCAACAAAAAGAAGAGCATGGGGCTATTTTAATAAAAGTTTCTAAGCCCGATCAGGATAAAAGGGTAGATCTGCCGTGTATAGGAATAAATACGGTAAAAGAATTACATAAAAACGGTTTAATCGGGGTTGCAATTGAAGCAGGTTCGGCATTAATTATTGATGAAAAAGCGACTGTAAAAGAAGCGGATAGACTAGGTATATTTATATTCGGTATTTAAATTTTAATAATATAATTTATGACAGTTATTATTGCAATTGACGGCCCCTCTGCTTCAGGCAAAGGTACTTTATCCAAAGGTTTAGCGAGAAAGTTGGGCTTTGATAATTTAGATACCGGCTCTTTATACAGAATTTTAGCATATTATGCCTTAGAAGCTGAACTTGCTTCAAATGATGCAGAAAAAATAGTCGCTTTAGTCCCCGGTATTGATTTCAGCCAGCCTAAAAACTTAATCCTTACCAGTGATAAAGTAAGTAAAATGGCATCTGAAATCGCAAGCCAACCAAAAGTGCGAGAAGCCCTGAATTCTATGCAGAAAAACTTCCCTTTAGGCAAGGCGGGAGTGGTGATAGACGGTAGAGATATCGGCACCGTAATATTTCCTGATGCTGATTGTAAATTTTTTATCACAGCAGATTTAGGAGTAAGAGCTGAGAGAAGATATAAACAGTTGCAAAGCGGGAGAAAAGATATTATATTCGACCAAGTCTTGCAAAGTCTGAAGGAGCGTGATGAACTGGATAGAAATAGGGCAATAGCACCTACTTTACCTGCCGATGATGCCATCATCATTGATAATTCCGATCTTAATGCTGATGAAGTATTACAAGTAGTACTTGAAAAGACTCTGGAGACATTAAAACATAAAAATATTAATATTAACCTTTTTTAACCAGGAGTGTCATATAATATATGGCTATCAAATCAAATATAAACAAAAATGAAGAAATAAACTTTACTGAAAGTTTTGCTCAATTGTTTGAAGACTCAATTCAAAATGAAAAGAAAGAAGGTACCGTAATCAAGGGGCAGGTTGTCGGGATTGAAAGGGATGCTGTTCTTATAGATGTAGGATTAAAAAGTGAAGGCAGAGTTCCGCTTAAAGAATTTGCATTAGACGGAGAAGAGCCGAATATTAACATCGGTGATACAGTTGATGTGTTTGTTGAAAGACTTGAAGGTAAATCAGGCAGAACTGTTTTAAGTAGAGAAAAAGCTTTACGTGAAGAAGCTTGGGTGAAGTTTGAAGAATTACAAAATAAAGATGTGAATGTTGATGGTAAAGTAATCGGCAGAGTTAAAGGCGGTTTTGCCGTTGATTTAGGCGGCTTAATTGCGTTTTTACCCGGGAGCCAGGTTGATATTCGTCCCGTAAAAGATGCTTCCGTGCTTATGAATATTTCTCAACCGTTTAAAATTTTAAAAATGGATAGAGATCAAGGTAACGTGGTTGTTTCCAGAAGAGCTATTCTTGAAGAATCGAGAGCGGAAGCCAGAAATGAATTATTATCTAATATTTCAGAAGGTTCAATCCTTGAAGGTGTGGTTAAAAATATCACTGATTATGGTGCGTTCATTGACCTTGGTTCATTAGACGGCTTACTGCATATAACTGATATTTCATGGAATAAAATTTCTCATCCTTCCGAAGTATTAAGTTTAGGACAGCAAATTAAAGTAATGGTTATTAAATATAATCCGGAAACCAAAAGAGTTTCATTAGGGCTCAAGCAACTGGAATCAAATCCGTGGGATGGCCTATCTGATAAGTATCAATCGGGTATGAGATTCACCGGAAGTGTAACTACCGTTACCGACTATGGTGCGTTTGTTGAACTTGCGCAAGGTGTTGAAGGCTTAGTATATCATACTGAAATTAGCTGGAATGCTAAAAATATTCACCCGAGAAAACTATTGAAAGCCGGTGACGAGATAGAAGTAGTTGTTCTTGAAATTGATATTTCCAAGCACCGTATAAGCTTGAGTATGAAGCAATGTAAACCGAACCCGTGGCAGAAATTTACCGATGAAAATCCGATCGGTACAATTGTTGAAGGTGTAGTTAAAAATATTGCTGATTTCGGTTTATTCGTGACTGTTAACGAAGAAAATCCGGATGCTGCAATTGATGCACTGGTTCCTGCCGTTGAGCTTACCTGGAGTGATAACCCGGAGGAAGAGCTTAAAAATTATAAAAAAGGCGATATAGTTAAAGGAATCGTACTTACTTCCGATGTTGAAAGAGAAAGAGTTACTTTAGGTATCAAACAACTTTCTACGGATCACTTTACCGAAGCTGCTGATAAGCTCGATAGGAACAGTATTGTAACTTGCACGGTAACTGATGTTAAGAGCGATGGTATCGAAGTTGAAGTCTCTGAAAATATTAAAGCTTTCATTAAGAAAGGTGATATTTCCAAGCATAAAGCTGAACAAAGACCTGAAAGGTTTGCGGTTGGCGACAGGGTCGATGCTATGGTAGTTGCTGTTGATAAAAATACTCGTAAAGTTAACATCTCTATTAAGGCTTTAGAAGCTGACCAAGAGAAAAAAGCAATTGCCGAATACGGTTCAACTGATAGCGGTGCAAGCTTAGGTGATATCTTAGGTGCAGCACTTGGCCAATCACAAAACAAAGATAAAGAATAATATTCTTTATAAAGTTAATTGTAACAAGAAGCCCTTTTGCTAATGTGGAGGGGCTTTTTTAGTGTTTTGATTTGATAAACTAATTCAAAAGACATTGCGGCTTTTATACTTTTAAATGAAAGTAAGCTAAATTTTTATTAAAATACAAAATATAGTATATAAAAAATATATTTTAAAAACCTAAATGGTAATGAATAGGGTTTTAGTATCAACCATTGTCTCAGGAGTAAATAGAATGTTGGCAAAAGATAATAGCATTAATAAATTACCTACCTTAGTTATATGTAATCATCATTATGAGGTAAAGGTAATGGAATATTTGCAAACGATGTTACCTACCTTAATTAAGGCCGGTTATAAAACTTTATGTATTGAAGGGGATCTTAGTATGAAAATAGACTTTGATCTTATTAATAAAGCTGAAGTAAATTATCTTAAACAAATAGGTATGCTTGGCATTTCAATAGATACTCTTAAAAAAATGACTTTAGAAGATTTGTATAATTTTTTAAACAATAAAAATATACAATCAGATAATATGTCAGGTTTACTTCAGCAACTTATTGAGTTGCCTGCCCATCTAGAGATATACAAAATATTTAGAACTGCTTTAGAAAACCAAATGGAGATAAAACCCGTAGAAATAAATTATCATAAACTTCCTCATGATATATTAGGGGATGATGTAGTTATGAAATTCAGAGAAAATTTGATGGCCAATCAACTTGTTAATATAAGAGTAAATTCACCGGGAATTTTATTTATTGTAGGAGTTAGTCATTATAAAGGATTAAGACAAGAATTATCAAAACTTGGTGTAGAGTTAACAAATAACTATGAATTTTTATACCCTTATACAAATAGGCTTGTCCACACATCTCAAAAGGATGAAGAATGGATGGCTTATCGCTCTGATATTGATCAAGACATAAAAGCGTTTGATCTTGATAAAAAGAATCAGGTCAATAGTCTAACCTGGATTATTGAAAATAAAATAGCAGAATATTGCGCCCGGCAAACAGATCCGATAATTATAGGTAAGCCTATTAAAAGACAGCAAGTAGCAATGCTACTAAGCGCTTTGACAGGAAAATGCTTTCAAGCTTATTTAAGGGAAGGAGATAATTTTATTGTTGATGCTTTATATAAACTACCTTTAACTAAAACTGACCCTGAAAACTATATGCGATATTTATCAGAAAAAGTTAAATTACCTTTTTCTTTGTACATACAAGATGATGCTACATACTTATTAATTAAAGATATCAATAATCCTAAGGTAGCTGACCTTATTGCAGAAAGATCTAAACAACTTAAAGAGAGCGGTAGAAGTTATTAATGAATTGCTAAGATATAAATTTATATTTAGTTTTAACTTTAAAACAGTAAGCTTATATGGATCAAACATGGGAAAGAAGAAACGGATTTTATAATCTTACTATTAATCAAATTTAAAATTTGTCTAAAAAAGCTCTAAATAGGGATGATATAATTGATGCCTCTCTTGTGCGCCGATTAATTGCCGCACAATTCCCGCAGTGGGCGGATCTTCCGATTAAACTAATGCGGCCTGAAGGATGGGACAATAAAACTTTTCGCCTTGGTGATCAGATGACTATTCGCCTTCCTAAGGCTAGAGAATATTCTCACCAAGTTGAAAAAGAGCAGTATTGGTTACCAAAACTTGCGCTGCTACTGCCGCTTCCTATTCCCGCTCCCTTGGCAATGGGTAAGCCAACTAAAGAGTTCCTTGGCATTGGTCTATTTACCAATGGCTTATAGGTGAAACTGCCTCACCTGAAAGTATTATAAATTTAAATGAATTTGCCGTTGCGCTTGCGGGCTTTTTGATTTCTTTACAAAAAATTAATACTGATGGCGCACCCAAAGCAGGAATACATAACTTTTATCGCGGCAGAGATATTTCTATATATGATGCTGAAACTCGACAAGCTATTTCAATTTTGAATAATAAAATTGATGTTAAGCTAGCGACGGAAATATGGGATAAAGCTCTGACATCAAGCCGGCAAGGTTTTCCGGTTTGGGTTAACCGGGGATATCAGTATTGGTAACCTATTGCTAAAAAAACAGTCAACTAAGTGTGGTCATTGATTTGTGTATTGGTGACGCTATTTGTGATTTAGCGATTGCTTGAATTTAAAATAGTGAGAATGGAGGCTCAATTATCTTTTTATTAGAAAGAAGAATTGTAAATCTTATTTCTTAATTGCTTAGCAACAATTAAATTTCTAAGCCAAAATGTTAAAGTTAGCATGTATTTATTGCTTAAAAATAGATATAGAGGATGCGTGCAATATCTACGTATTTTATCTGGTAAAGATTTATATAATATAAATGGAAATGCGGCAAGGTGATAATGATAAAACTCTGCTAGTTCAACTTTTACTTCTTTTATTATATTTACATTCCAATATTCTTGCCAGCGTATAACAAAATTATCATTAAGTATATTATTATGAGAAATATTTAAGTTATATTCCTTAACGTACTCAGCAAGATTTATGCTGCTATTTTCTTTCTCATATAGTGCATGAAGCCTGATTGTAACTTTGTCATATAAAGTAAAAACTTGATTATCCTTAATTATTAAGTCTTTTGGTGGAATGTTGGATAATTTAAATATAAAAGGGGTTTTATCTAAATTATAAAGAGATAATGTTTGCTGAAACTTTTGACTTTTACAACGGGGATAAGCTGTGATGGATAAAACTATATTATAAAAATTAAGCCTGTCTTTCGCCTTTATATATATAGCAAAAACTATTTTGACTTCCAGGAAAGTTATAGGGTAGATAAAGACTATAATCTATATATTAACTTAATGAATGCCATTTCTTGCAAGAATTATAATAATTCCAGTAATATGCATTTGATACAATATATGCTCTTTTAAACAAAAATTCGGTAATTTTTTTCCAAGCAAATTTAATTGGGTGTATAAATATTCCTATCGGTGCATCTGCCATTCTTATTTATATGTTAATCATTAATAATCAAAGTGAGTAAGAATATAATTCTATATCATATTAAAACCAAGCAAATCTTTGTAAAATTAATCTAGAGAGCACTTTCTATGTTAATTAAAAGATGATAATACAAGTATTTAATACTTTAAGTTTTATAGATTATAAAATTTTTAATTTTAGAATGGATTAAGATTTATTTAAAGCTATATTTTTATTTAAATAAAACTTAGTTTCTGCTAAAATTCTGGTTTTTGGGTCTAATCCACCATATCGATCTGATTAATTCATAAAATAAATCTCTACTCAAGGGACGCTTTGCTAAACCATTGACTAAAAATTTATAATACGAAGAAAATGGCGGATGGAGTGGGATTCGAACCCACGGTACGCGCGAACGTACGTCGGTTTTCAAGACCGGTGCCTTAAACCGCTCGGCCATCCATCCGGGATTTGTTTTATCAAACTCCAGCCATATTAGCAAGCATAAAAATTATAATTTTAGGTAAAAATATATTATTTTGTTACCTTAGATTATCCGGTAGCCCGTTTAATTTTAGCGCCGCAAGCACTAAGCTTATCATCAAGATGTTCATAACCTCTATCAAGGTGATAAATTCTACTGATAACGGATCCTCCGTTTGCTGAAAGCGCCGCAAGCACTAAAGCCATTGAAGCTCTGAGGTCGGTTGCCATCACTTCCGCTGATTTCAGCTCCTCAACTCCTTCAACAATCGCAAGGTTACCTTCAACTAAAATCTTTGCTCCCATCCTATTGAGCTCAGGAACATGCATAAACCTGTTTTCAAAAATATTTTCTCTTACATGGGAAGTGCCTTCGGCAATTGCAAGTAGAGTCATCATCTGCGCTTGTAAATCTGTAGAAAAATTCGGGTATGGTTCAGTTTTAATATCGGTTTTATGGAATTTGCCTTCGCCTGAAATAATTACATTATGTTCACCTTCTTCAATTCCTATCCCGATTTCTTTAAAATGTACTAATTGTGAGCGAAGCATCTCCGGTTCTATACCTTTTAAGTTGATTTTTCCTCTTGTTATAGCAGCAGCAACTGCATAACTTCCGGCTTCAATCCGATCTCCGATTACTTCATGTTCCGTGCTTGAAAGATTATCCACTCCTTCTACTGTGATAATATCCGTACCTTCTCCGGAAATAATTGCTCCCATGGATTTTAAAAACTTGGCTAAATCAACAATTTCTGGTTCTCTTGCCGCATTATGCATAATAGTTTTTCCTTCAGCTAAAACCGCAGCCATCATGATGTTTTCGGTAGCACCGACAGAGACTTTATCAAAAAATATTTCAGCGCCTTTTAATTTTCCGCTTACTTTAGCTATTATATAGCCTTCTGATAATTCAACCTCAGCTCCCATTTCTTGAATAGCCTTAATATGCATATCAACCGGCCTAGTCCCGATTGCACAACCTCCAGGTAATGAAACTTTGGCTTCTCCAAACCTGGCAAGCAATGGACCTAAAACTAAAATTGATGCTCTCATTTTGCTGACAAGTTCATATGGTGCAACTAAATTAGTAATATTTTTAGCATCCAGTATTATACTTCTATTCTTACTTCCCAGCTCAATATTTGACGTTCCTTCATTTGTTACTTTAACCCCGTGCTGAGCGAGTAATGCAGTCATGCTTTCAATATCTTTCAAATCAGGGATGTTAGAAATTTTAACCTCTCTATCACACAAAATAGAAGCTGCCAGAATAGGAAGTGCAGCATTTTTAGAACCGCTTATATTAATTTCTCCGTAAAGCGGAATGCCGCCTTCAACTAAAATGATATCCATAAATGACTCAAACAATTAATTTTGCACTAAGCTAGCAAAATTATTAAAAATTATCAATCAGAGTACTTGATTAATTTGCACTTGCTAACTATTTCTTTATACAAATTAATTTTTCTTAGAATATAATGAGTAAGCAAGATTACTATCAAACTTTAGGCGTATCTAAGTCCGCAAGCAAAGAAGAACTTAAAAAAGCGTACAGAAAACTTGCGATGCAATATCACCCCGATCGCAATCAAGGTGATAAGGAGGCTGAAAAAAAATTCAAAGAAATTAATGAAGCTTATGAAATTCTAAAAGATGATGATAAAAAAGCTGCTTATGACAGATTTGGTCATTCGGCATTCCAAAACGGGGGTGGCGGAGGAGCCGGAAGCAGAGGAAATGGAGGAGGGTTTGACTATTCCGGAGACTTTTCCGATCTTAATGATTTATTCGGTGGAATATTTAATGAATTCATGGGCGGAGGCGCACGGACTGCTAGCAGAGATATCGGGCGAGGCTCCGATTTAAGATACAACTTGAGCATTTCATTAGAAGAAGCTTATTCGGGCGCTAAACAAAACATTAAATATAAAACTGCGGTTAAGTGCGAGACTTGCAGCGGCAAAGGAAGTAAGAGCGGCAATGTTGCAAACTGCTCGACTTGTAACGGAAGCGGAAGAATTAGGGCACAACAGGGCTTCTTTACGGTTGAAAGAACATGCCATACATGTTCGGGTACTGGTAAGATTATTAAAGATCCTTGCACAAGCTGTCGAGGAGAAGGAAGGGTTATTAAAGAAAAAACTATTTTAGTTAATATACCGGCAGGTGTTGAAGACGGCATGCGAATAAGAGTAGCCAACGAAGGAGAAGCCGGATTAAGGAATGCACCTTCGGGTGATCTATATATATTTGTTTCCGTAAAAAATCATAAATTCTTTGAAAGGGAAGGGTACCAATTATTTTGTTCCATACCTATAAAAATGACTACTGCAGCTCTCGGGGGCGTTTTAGAAGTACCTACTCTTGACGGCAAGTCTGCTAAGATAACTATACCGCAAGGCACTCAGAGCGGCACGCAATTCAGGTTAAAAGGCAAAGGCATGCCTATCATGAAAACTCCGGGGCATGGAGACTTGATTGTGAAAGTTATAGTAGAGATTCCGGTGAAACTTTCTAAAAAACAAAAAGAGCTATTAGAAGAATTTGAAAAAGAAAACAGTTCTGGTTGTAATCCTCAAACAGAAAGTTTTTTTGCAAAAGTTAAAGGGCTATGGGATGATTTGAAAAGCTAGTACCTTTAATATAAATTCCATAAAATTTTTAAAAATTTAAACCGAATATTACTGCTTAACCTACAGTAATATAACAGATAATATTGCTTTTTTTTAGGTGAAATGTATTTATTTATTAGTATCTTAGAGGTAAAAATATTTTTAATCGTCTGGACTCATAAAGTTGTCTGATATTAACCAAAGTCAACTATTTTATTTGCATAAAACAAAATTATATTTCTTTACCAAATCACTTTGGTAGGGCACATATATAAAACAAATTTAATCAATTTATGTTTTTTAGTTGCGGTGGAACGTTATGGGCAAATATAGCGGGGATATAGCTTTATCTAAAGCTTGGGATATTTTGACAAATAGCCCTAATTCCTTCTTAATTGATGTAAGAACAATAGAAGAGTGTATCTTCGTAGGAGCTCCATGGCTTAAGGAGATAGGTAAAGAAACTGTTCATATGCCATGGCGCTTATTTCCGAATATGGAGATTAACCCGCATTTTATTACGGGTATTACTAAAATAGTTCCGGATATTAATTCGGAATTGCTTTTTATTTGCCGTAGCGGAGCACGATCCGGAGAAGCTGCTCAAAACTTAGCGGAACACGGATATAAATATTGTTATAATATTACTGAAGGATTTGAGGGGAACTTAAATAATAAATACCAACGCGGAAACTTAAGCGGCTGGAAAGCGGCTAATCTTCCTTGGAGGCAAAATTAGTATGAAGCATACTAATCTACAAGAAAGGCTCCCTGCCTCAATAGCAGCCGACCACGAGGAATTGTGGGTATCAGTACTTGAGAATTTAAAAGATGAATATGGGCTAGCTACTTTTAATTCATGGTTTACTCATTTATCATTCCATGAAATAAAAGACAGTACATTAAAAATTACCGCTCCCAGTAAGTTTATCAGGGAATGCGTAATCAATAACTATTTCAGAAAAATTAAGCAGCTCGTTTCCGATCTTGACCCCAATATTAAAATTATTGACCTTAGGGTTAAACAAAACAGACCTTCCTTAGTAACGAAAGAGAAAAAGCCATCGCTTAATGATAATTCAGTTATAAGAGTTGAGGAATATGAGTCCTCCACCCTTGCATCAAATTTGGACAGAAAACTTATTTTTGATAATTTTGTGGTCGGTAACTCGAATAAATTAGCTTTCATGGCTTCAAAGGCAGTTGCGGAAGGCAGGAGTAATAACCCGACCAATGTACTATATATCCATGGTGCGGTCGGTATGGGAAAAACTCATTTACTTCAAGCTATCGCTGAATATATAGGTAACAATCAGCCGAATAGGAATGTGGCTTATCTAAGTGCAGAAAAATTTATGCATCAATATATTTTATCTCTTAAGAATAATTCCAGTTTGGGTTTTAGGGAGCATTTAAGAAGTTTAGACATACTGCTTATTGACGATATACAGTTCATTTGCGGCAAAAGCAGCACGCAACAGGAATTTGCCAATACTTTTAACGCTCTTGTCGAGAGCGGAAGAATGGTGGTAATTTCATGCGACAGATCCCCATATCAGTTGGAGCTTGATGGTAGAACAAAATCTCGCTTGGCGGGAGGGTTATCGGTTGAAATTAAACCTGCGGACTTTGCTCTTCGCTATGAGATTTTAAAAACTAAAGCTAATATGCTTAATTTGAATTTAAGTAAAGATATATTGGAATTTATAGCACAAAGCGTTACTTCAAGTATTAGAGAACTGGAAGGGGCTTTAAACAATTTATCCCTTTACGCTAATAACTTTGGTATAGAGCTTAACCTTCACAATATAAAAGAAATATTAAAGGATTGTATTCTTGCTCATGAAGTAAGTGTTACTGTAGATAAAATTATTGAAGTAGTAGCTAATTTTTACGGGGTTACTGCTAAAGAAATATTTTCGAAAAGCAGAGAATCAAAATATGTGCTGCCGCGGCAGGTTTCAGCTTTCATATCAAAGCAGCTTACCGATAAGAGCTTAAAAGATATTGGGCAAGCTTTAGGCAAGCGTGATCACGCGACCGTTATATACTCAATTAAAAAATTAGAAGAGAGAATGGCTAACGATAAGTCGGTTAACGAAGATATTACTAAAATTATCGATATGATCGGTGCACGATAAAATATTCTATTAGCAAAATTTCCAAAAGATTAAAATTAATCATATTTTGCTAATAAAGCTAAATTCTTTTGTTATTTTATTATTCGTAAATATTTTTTTAATATAGTTGTGATATAATTTTTTCGAATTATATTAATATAGAATTATATGAAAAGAAAAGAGCCGGATAAAAAAGGTAAAAAGGTTAGTACCAATGCTAATAACTCTCAACCTAATAAGAGACTAAATGTAGAAGAAAATAAAGATAGTGGTATAATAGCGGGCGCTTCACTTCTTATGACTCAAGAAAAGCTGTTAAGAAAAAAAGTAAATGAATCACCGTACTTTCTTGAATTAACAAAAACATATATTAATAACGAAGTGAATCTCATGCAGCTGTATCCACTATCTAAAGATTTGGTGAATACTATAAATACTGCCAAAAACATGCCGGAACCAGTACAAGGTATAAAACAATTTTTTATTCAAGAACTTAGCGCATTTTTAAATAATTTACGTAACGGACTCGAACTACAATTATCTTCTAGCAAGTTTGGTATAATAAAAATTTCAAAGCTATTACACGAAACTAATTTATCAGGCTTACCTGATATAATTCAAACTTTTAAAATTATTCTTTCTTATAGCACATTGCATGTTAATGAGATTATATCAGTATTCAGCTTATTTGAAAAAGTTAGTCCGGATGAAAAGTTTGATAGTTTTTATTCAATACAAGAAGCAATTGATCATACTATAAATGCATATATTGAGAAGAAAGATCATTACAGTTTATTAGCTTTAAGTAAATGCTATTTAGAACTGTTTAAAAACTTTCCGCAAAGAGAAGTTATTGAGACAATAAACAAGGTAATTATAGCTGTATCTAGTGAGACTAATGACCAAAATATTTTTAGTGAATTATTTAAGTTAAATGAACCATTAAAAATCTGGAATAATTTAGAATATAATGAGAATAAAGAATTAATTTTCAAGTTATTGGCTGATAAGGTAAAAATCTACGCAAACAATTATGATTTTATTAATGCTTATGAATTAGATAAAGCATATAATAATTTTAATTTCTTGTTTAATGATGAAATAACAATTAGTGAGCATGTATGTTTTGTTAATGAATGTTTAGTAAAAGCTATCGAAGAATGGGTAAAAAATGAAGATCTGACAAGTTTGAGTTTAAATCAACAAGTAATAAGTAATAAGAAATGGTTATCTGCTGATACTATTCTTACCTTGTGTCGATTTTATATGAAATCAAACTTTTTATATGAAGCAGGTGTATATATAAATAAAGCAATAAGCGAAGCTGAAGATAATATTTTTATTGAAGGTTTTGAAACTACTGATAAAGAAAATTTTTTGCTTATAGAAAAATTTTTAGAGGAAGTAGTTTATAGTGAAGATGTTGAAAGGGTAATGGGTTTATATAACGAGATAGAATCTAAAGAACTAAAGAGGAAATTTTTAGAGCTTATTAAGGATGCTTGCCATAAAAAGATAACTAATTGTATTGAAGGAAATGATTACAAAGAAGCAAACAGACTTCTTACAATAGTATCCGATAAATTGGAGTTAAATGAAGCAGTATTGCTGCTATTAATGCAATTAAACATTAATGGAAATCAATATATCGAAGCTAATAAATATTTAACGTTAATATTGGAAAGGGATTCTTATAATGAAAACATTTTGGAATCAGTTCGAGTTATTTTAGATGATACGCTTAGAAGCTACCAATTAGAGCGTGATTATGAAAATTTCAATGAGATGATTGAGCTTATCAGGAAAGCTTGGAGTGATAAAAAACTAAATTATAACCCAATTATTATTTTAATTGAAACTTGTGAAAAGCTTATAAACCCCTCTGATGAAACTCTGTATTCTATAGAAAAGTTAATTCATGAGATAACGCCTAATAATATAGGTAATATAAAAAGATTACATTATATTTGTTATGATCTTAAAAAATATGAAGAAGCTTTAGGGTACGCCCATAAAGTTGTAGCCCAAGAACCGGAAAATCAATTGTTTCAACTGAAACTAATAGAGATATATTCTAATACTAAACAATATAATTATATTATTGATAATCAGGTGGGTTTATTAGAAAAGTTTAAAGATTACGATAAATTCAAGAGAGCGAGATTAATAAACTTTATTTGTATTTCATATAATAAATTATACTTTGATTCAAATGTTACACAAATTACTCCGGAGCTAAAAGCTGAATATCTAAAAAAAATGATAGAATATATTAATCAAGCTATAGGATTATATCCTTATTTAGATTACTTATGGTCAAATGGTGCAAATTATTTTAAAAAATTTAATGAATTAAGTATATCAGGCTATGAAGCGGAAAAAGAAAAGTACAGAAGTTTAATATCTCCATTTAATACAGTTGCTGAAGAATACGAAAAGATTTTTAAAGCTGGGAATAATAAGGATACTTTGCAATGTCAAAAAGAACTTGGAGAAATATTTAGTGAATTACCATTTATAAAAAACCACTTTGCCAGACAAAAAGTAGCTGATTACTTTTATTACATTTTTCCAAATAGTTCTCAGGTATTTCAAGAGTATCTCCAATCTTTTTTAAAAGACAATAAAAATGCGGAATCATTAAAACAAGCAAGGGGGATATGTTTAAAAGAGCTAATGAAACCGTACACTGAAGGCGATAAATATGATGCCAACACGCACGTGCATATTTACAATATCGCTAAAACAGAGTTTTTTATGCTGACAATGCGAGAAATAACAATAGGAGAACCAAGAGCTCTTAGGGTGCTTGCAACTATTAAAGTGCTTGAAAATTGTAATAGCGCTGCCCTTTCTAATACTGATAATGAAATTATAAAAACAAATTTAATTGATTTAGCTAAAGAGGAAAGGAAATTTAATACTTCTCCATTTATTACTAAAAAAATTATATATCCTTTAAAAACAAATTGTGGAGATACGGTTAAAGATCGGCAGAGTGAATCAAACACTAGAAAAGTATCCAGGGGATAAAAAAAGATCCCTTTTTAAGCAATTAGGCAAAAAGCTTCACTGATAGATTAGAATTTTATTGAATACTAATTTTAAATATATTATCTTGTGCAGTAATTCACATGTAGGCTTAATATTTTGGTGTCTTAAAGATTTCGCCTACAGAGGTTTAACCAAAATTATTTATATAGGACAAAACTTATATGCAAAATTTCACTATAAGCCAGCTACTTGATGCCGGTGTACACTTCGGACATAAAAAAAACCTTTGGAACCCTAAGATGGCGCAATACATCTATGGTATCAGAAACGGGGTTCATATTGTAGATCTTCAACAAACTGCTACAATACTCGCTCATGCATTAAATGTTTTAAGAGAAGTTGCTTCTAAAAACGGAAGAATTCTTTTCGTCGGTACAAAAACTCAAGCGACCGATATTTTGGCTGAATACGCACAAAAGTGCGGCCAATATTATGTTAACCATCGTTGGTTAGGCGGAATGCTTACTAACTGGCCGACAGTTTCAGCTTCATTAAAAACTATGAGAGAATACGAAGAGTTATTAGAAAATGAAAATTTAACTCTTACTAAGAAAGAAAGACTGGATATTTCCAGAAAGCATAATAATCTGGAAAAAGTTTTAGGCGGGATTAAGAATATGGGCGGTATGCCTGATCTTTTATTTGTTATTGATACAAATAAAGAATCTCTTGCAATAAAAGAAGCGAACAAGCTTGGTATACCGATTGTGGCTATTTGTGATACAAATACTTCTCCCGACGGCATCGATTATGTGGTTCCGGGAAATGATGATGCAAGAAAAGCTATTCTTTTATATTGCCAACTTGCCAGTGATGCTATCCTTCAAGGAATGCAGGCAAGTATGTCTAAATCCGGTGTGGATATCGGTGCTTCCGCCGAAATCAACGAGAGTACTTTCTCTTTAAATAAGGAAAGTGATCAGGATGAAAGTTCAGAATCTGAAGTAACCGAATAGTAGGTAAATAATATGACAAATATTAATGCATCCAGCGTAAAAGATTTAAGAGAAAAAACCGGTGCCGGCATGATGGACTGTAAGAAGGCTCTTACCGAATGTAATGGAGATTTTGAAGCTGCCATAGATTGGCTTAGAAAAAAAGGTTTATCGGCTGCAGGTAAAAAAGCGGATAGAATTGCAGCGGAGGGTTTAATAGCTATTTATACCGAAAATACTCGCGGAACAGTTCTTGAGCTTAACTCTGAGACCGATTTTGTTGCCAGAAACGAAAAGTTTCAAAGCTTAGCAAAAAGTTTAGTACACAATGCTTTAAACTTTAAAGGAAGTGTTGAGGAATTGAAATCTTCTAAACTTGAAGGCGGCAAAACCGTAAATGAAGAAGTTATTGAGCATGTGGCGGTAATCGGTGAGAATTTAAGCTTAAGACGCTTTGAGACTTTATCGGTAAACAGCGGCGCGGTTGTAAGTTACATCCATAATGCAGTTGCAGAAGGGCTTGGAAAAATCGGGGTTTTAGTTGCATTAGAGTCTGAAGCTAAATATGAAGATTTACTTCCCGTCGGTAAACAAATTGCTATGCATATTGCAGCAGCTAAGCCTGAAGCATTAAATGTTGAGCAGTTGGATCCCGCTAAGGTAGAAAAAGAAAAAAGCATACTTAGTGAACAAGCTTTAGCTTCCGGGAAGCCTAAAGAAGTTGTTGAGAAAATGCTTGAAGGCAGAATTAGAAAATACTACGAAGAGGTAGTATTGCTTGAGCAGGTATTTATCATGGATAACAAGATGAAGATATCTCAGGTAATTGAAAATGCCGGAAGGCAAATCGGAAAACCGATTAAACTTACAGCATTTGTAAGATATGCTCTTGGTGAGGGTATCGAGAAAACGGCGGAAAATTAATTTAAGTAAAAAAGGGGCTTTAAGCCTCTTTTTTTATAACTAATTTTATTTGGATATAAGTTATAATGGTAAAGAAGTATAATAGAATATTACTAAAGCTTTCCGGGGAAGCATTAATGGGGGCGCAGAAATTCGGCCAGGATCCGGAAACAATTAGCAGAATTTGTTCTGATATAAAAGAAGTTAGAGAAGCAGGATATGAAATATGCGTAGTAGTGGGCGGCGGCAATATTTGTCGCGGTGCTGAAATATCAAAAATGGGAATTGAAAGGGCGAGTGCGGATTATATGGGAATGCTCGGCACGGTAATTAATGCTCTTGCTATTCAAAGCATACTTGAAAGCATGGGGGTTTATACGAGAGTGCAATCCGCTATCCCGATGACCACCATTTGCGAGCCACTAATCAGACGTAGAGCAATCAGGCATATGGAAAAGGGTAGGGTAGTAATTTTTGCCTCAGGAACCGGTAACCCGTATTTCACAACTGATAGCGGAGCAGCTTTAAGAGCGGCAGAAATGCATTGCGATGCTATTATTAAAGGAACGCAAATCGATGGAGTTTACTCTGCTGATCCTAAGCTTGATAAGAGTGCAACCAGGTATGATAGGATAAGCTACAAGGATGTAATAAATAATGATTTGGCAGTTATGGATATAGCAGCTATTACCCTTGCAAGAGAAAATAAAATTCCTATACTGGTATTCAACCTGCATGAAAAAGGTGCATTACTTGAAGTTTTAAAAGGAAAAGGAACATTTACAATTATTGAATAGGAGAAAATGAAATGAACACGCCGGCTGAAATAATTTCTGATGTAAAAAAAAGAATGGATGGAGGCTTAAACTCCCTAAAACATTCGTTAAACAGCTTAAGAACAGGAAGAGCGAGTATTTCATTATTAGACCCGATCAAGGCGGAAGTTTACGGTAGCTTAATGCCGCTTAACCAACTCGGTACGGTTTCAGCTCCCGAGCCCCGCTTAATTGTTGTGCAGGTTTGGGATAAAGAATCAGCTAAAGCTGTTGAAAAAGCGATTGCAAATGCAGGCCTTGGCCTTAACCCTATTGCTGAAGGAAATGTGATCAGAGTTCCGATTCCTGATTTAAGCGAAGAAAGAAGAAAGGAATTTGTGAAAAAAGCTAATGAGTATTGCGAGCAGGCAAAAATTGCGCTTAGAAATGTTAGACGTGACGGCATAGAAGTGATAAAGAAATTAGAAAAAGATAAGCAAATCTCCGAAGATGATATGAAGCATTATTCTGACGAAATCCAAAAAATAACCGATGATCATGTTAAAAAAGCTGATGAAGCTACTCAAGCTAAAGCTAAAGAAATAATGAGCGTGTAGGGAGAATTTATTTTTAAATATATCTTTATAACGCATATTTCAGTTTAATAATTTTTTATGGCTGGTATATCATCCAAGTAGTATTATGTATGCTTATATCAAAAAATAGTTGTTAAGTTAGTTGATATAGAATTAAATGGGTTTAGATGGTGAGTTACTTAAATTAAACTAAAAGCTAACTCACCTTAATAATGTCCTATTTATAAATAGCTAAATGCTCGGAATTATAGTTACTTTCATGTAAAATCGCATATGTGAATTCAAGAATTCATAATCGCATCTCTTCGTGCTCCGAAGGAGCATTCATGCTCCCCAGGCACGTGCTTACTCTTCTTCCCTATAACTATAATGTTACAAAATTGATTTTGATTATTCCTATTTACATGTCGGGTATTGTGATTAAAAACTAAATAGAGCTTATGTTTTAAATAAGCAAAAACATGCTAATCGGCATATCTCTCTTTATAAATAAAATGAAAAAAATAATAGTATATTGTCTTCGTTACCTAGTAAGGAGGGGTGCTTAGCCTTCCTTGCATGCATTTATTCTAATCTTGATTTATAAAAAAGTTGCCGTGCTTTCATAAAGCTTTATTATCATTAATACTCTTAATGCTTTTACCATATCCAATATTAGCCTGTTTATGTTGATTTAAGTTTTTTAAGGAGGCTAAAACATCCTTATATGCTTCAATTGAGGTTTTATTCAATTGATGTAAGTGATTAGTTAGCTCGCTAATCTCATTACCGAGTTCAGAAAAACAATTATGCTTGGAAATCTCTTGAAACACATTAACCAATTTTTGGTTTATGGGCTGAAAATCTTGCACTTCACCTAAATTTACATTTTGATGAAAATCTTGGATTTCCTCTTTTAGGGAAGTAATCTGCTGACGGATATGTTGCATGGTACCGCTTTATTTTTTATAATTTGTTTCAATTGCTTGGCGTGCTAGTTTATCGGCAATTTCATTATATTTATCACCGCTGTGTCCCCTCACCCAATTCCATTCTATTATAAATTTTTGTGATATGTCATCAAGCTTTTGCCATAAATCAACATTTTTAATTTTTCCGCCGTTCCATTTATTTCTTTTCCAAGTAGAAATCCAATCGGTAATTCCGCGCATTACATAAGTACTATCAGTATAAATTTTAATCTTTACAGGTCGGCTGACTTGCTTTAATGCCTCTATTGCAGCAGTAAGTTCCATTCTGTTATTAGTGCTGGTGTTCTCATAACCGGAAATTTCTTTTATACTATCACCCCAAATCAATACTGCACCCCAACCACCCGGACCCGGATTACCGCTGCACGCCCCGTCACAATAAATCACTAGAAAATTTTGCATGAATAAGTTAACTTAATCGATAAAAAATTATTATTATAATAAAGAATAATTAAAATCAAGCAAGATAGAGGTTAACATTATGGATGAAACTTTACCTAAGGTTGCAATACCTCGCTCAATTAAAGTCGAGGTAAAAGAAGGAGAAAGATGTTATTATTGCACCTGTGGTTTAAGTAAAAGCCAACCGTTTTGTGACGATTCTCACCAAGGAACCGGCTTTTCACCATTGGAGTATACGGCAGATAGCAACGGGATAGTAAGCTTCTGCGGGTGCAAGCATACTAAAAAACCCCCATTTTGTGATGGGGCACATAAAACATTAGCTTGAAAACTCTTTTTTTATTAATAAAATAAACTTTTTTGGCTAAACATATATTTATGAAAAACTCTAAAACTATTAAGCAATTCGGGAGAGTCGTAATATTTATAATAATTTTATTCATATTAGTCCCTGTTTCCTTTTCAAAAAACCAATCTGCTTTTAATATATTTTCTTCAGGCAAAGAAGACAAAAGCAATTTAAAATTTTTTAAAGAAGTATTAGATAGAGTTAAAAAAGAATATATTACTGAAGTTGATGATAAGCAATTAATTGAAAATGCGCTTGATGGTATGCTTTCTTCGCTGGATCCGCACTCGGGGTTTTTTGATCAGAAAGCTTATAAAGAGTTCAAGACCATAACTTCCGGAGAATTCGTCGGCTTAGGTATTGAAGTAATGATGGAAAATGGATTTATAAAAGTGATATCCCCTTATGATGGTAGCCCCGCCGAAAAGGCTGGTTTAAAAACCAATGATTATATTACTGCAATTGAAGGTGAGGTAGTTCGCGGTATGAAACTTAGTGAGGCGGTTGAAAAGTTAAAAGGTGCGCCTAATACTAAAGTGAATATTACGGTTTTTCGAGAATCTACCGGGCAAAATCTGCAAATGAGTATTACCAGAAAGTTAGTTCCTCTTATTCCGCTTAAAGCAAGAATTATTTCGGAAGATGTATTATATGTTAAAATTTTAAATTTTAATGAAAAAGTATCAGCTGACTTAAAATCGGAAGTCAAGAAATTAATTGGCATGAACGGAGAGATAAAAGGCGCGGTATTAGATTTAAGATCAAACCCGGGTGGCCTGCTTGATCAGGCCTGTGAAGTAAGTGATTTATTCTTAAATGAAGGGGAGATAGTCACGATAAAAGGTAGAGACCCGAGTAAGATCAAAGTATATAAAGCTCTTCCGGGAGATATTATTAATAACTTGCCAATGGTAGTTTTGATTAATGCCGGCACTGCTTCGGCTCCTGAGATTGTCGCTGGCGCATTACAAGATAATAAAAGAGCTATCATAGTTGGTGAAAAGTCGTTCGGTAAAGGTTCCGTACAAAGCACGATACCATTTTCAAACGGTACGGCAATCAAGCTAACCACTGCTAAATATTATACTCCTTCAGGTAGGTCAATTCAAGCCGAAGGAATAAAGCCTGATATTTATATTGAAGAGGCGGTGGTTAAACCGGTGGATAAAACTAATATACTATACAAATCCGAGCAATCGCTAAAAGGGCATTTACAAAATGAGCATAAAATTAATGCTGCGGAGAAAAAAGATGTTCGAAACAATACTAAAATAGAGCTGAAAATTGAAGAGGATTTTCAATTGCTTAGGGCAGTAGACCTGATTAAAGGGATGACAATATATAACCAACTAAAAAGAGTTAATCAATGAAAAACTTAAAAATAATTTTTGCTATACTACTTTTTAATCTTTTATTCTCTTTAAAAGCTTATGCTTTTGAATTAAAAGAAATTACGCCTTCACAATTTCCGGGTGTAGTAGAAAGTAAAAAGATAAGATTAATATATATATTTACTTCATGGTGTTCAGTTTGTAAGCGTGTGTTTCCTGAAGTTGTCGAGTTATATAAAGATTTTAACCCTAAGGATGTTGATATCATGTTGATTTCTTTAGATGATAATGATGAAGTGGTTAACGAAGCATTTAAGCTTTATAAAGATCAAAACTTTGTCATTTATCGAATCAGTCAGGATAGCCCGCAGGAAGTAATGCAAGGATTGTTAAAAGCAGGAATCCTCTATAAAGGCAGTGTTCCGCATTCAACAATTATTGATGAAAAAGATAATATAGTTGTTAACGGAAGCTATAAAATTCACTCACTTAAAAAAGCCGTTGAGTATTTAGTTAAGAATAAATAATCATAGCCTAATTTCATTTGTTTAAAAATTGGTATGCATTTTACTATATAATATTGATGATAAAAACCGAATATCATTTTGAAAGCAAAACATACGAAATTAATGATAACGGTAATATACCTACAGGCGCAGGAGGATCCGATAGCTTAAGCCCGGTAAGTATTCAGCAGTTAGTAAATTAAGCAACCGCTGTAGGTAATATCGGTATATTGAGTAGTGTGAGTGATGATAGATTTAAAGCGGTATTTATCGGCAATAAAAAAACAATAATTTTAGAAAAGAACAAACTAACTAAAGAAGATATTAAAGCAGATATAATATGTGGCTTCGGAAGAAAACCACTATATGGGTTGCCATTTGGTGATAATGATAATTTGCTTTCAGACAATGGTATATTGCTAAATTAGTCTCAATGTATTCTATTAAACCGTTCAGCTCTGCAACATGGCATATTAAGGCAAAATTTGAATTTTAAAATAAAATTTATACAGTTAAAAATCCATGCAAAGATAAATCTCCCTACCTGCAGGAAGAAATAAATTCTGATGAATATGCGGTTAAAAATACTGAACCTGCATTAGTTAATGAAAATTATGAATTTTAAAAAATAATAATATGTATACTACCGATTTTTTTGAAATTGGCATGTATATTGCTTAATAGATGTTATATAGATTACAGATAGGGGGAAATTATGGGTAATCAAGCTATTACAACGGCGGTAACAGGGTTATCGGCTGCTGAGAAATCGGTTTCGTTAATAAGCGGAAACATAGCTAATGAGCATACGGACGGTTATAAAGCATTCCAACAGATGCTAGGCTCAAATGCTAATGCGGACGGGAGGTCAAGCTCAGGAGTAACGGGTTATATTAGAGCAAATATTGATACACAAGGTAGCATGAAAAATACCGAAGTATCAACTGATATAGCTATAAACGGAAACGGTATGTTTGCAGTCGGTGATGCTAATGCAGGGGGCGGTAAGAATTCAATATTATTTGCACGAGCCGGCTCATTTAGAGCAGATGAAAAAGGGAATTTATCATTGCCCTCGGGAGAAGCACTGTTAGGATGGTCATTGGATGATGCCGGTAATATGCCTCCGGGTGCAGGAACAACAGATAGCTTAAGTCCTGTAAGTATTCAGCAACTAGTTTCTCAAGCGACTGCTACAAGTAATATTACATTTAAACCGAACCTTAATTCTACCGAGATAGTAACCGGTGATAGGCAAGTAACTATTGATATAGCCAATAGCGGGTCTAAAGCTTCACCTCATAATGCATTTATCAAAGCAAAAGATGTTCTTTATGCAAACCCTGCTAACTCATTAAAAGTAGGCGAAGGTTTTAGCGTTACTATGCCGGTATTGCAAAGTGACGGAAAAACATTAAAAATGACCCCGACACATTTTACTTACGGTGGATTTTCTCAAACTAACCTTTTAGGAGATGCGGGCGCGGATTTAGTAGGAACGGTAACTGATAATATAACGATTACAGTCGGGAACAATACGGCAACCCTTACTAGGGGTGCAGGAACTACTAATTTAGAAGTTATGCAAAATGTAGTTAATCAAATTAACAATATATATAACACATTTTTAAGTGCCAGAATTGTAAGTGAAGGGGGTAATTCTACAATCCTTATATCTCCGCTTGATGCTAACCAGGCGATGAATTTTTCCGGTACCGGTGATTTACAATCAAAATTAGGATTAACTACTAATACTACAGCAGGCGTTAATAGATTTGCTTCATTACAAAACATTACCGACGCATTAAATAAAATTACCGGGATTGAAGCAAAAGTAAGTAGTGGCGATAATGCGGGTATTACTATATCTTCTGCAAAAGCAATGTATCTTGATAACTATCAGCCGCTTGGAGCAGGAAGTGATTTCCTTTCGGAATTTAATATTACTCCCGGATATATTGATTCATTGTATAACCCGTATGATTTAAATAATAATATGGCTAATGGAGCATTTATTCCTGCTTATAAAGAAGATATAGTTATATATGATGCAATGGGTAATGCTTATAATTTTGTAGTAAGCTTCCTTAAGATAGGGGTTAACTCATGGGCTTCCGAGGTTTATTCTTTAGATAAAACCGTGATAAATAATGGAAGAACTGATGGTTTAGTGCAGGCCGGAATAGTGAATTTTGATAATACCGGCAAATTGCAAGGCTATGTTCAAGCTGTACAAAGCACAACCAGCACCAATATTTTAAATCCCGGTACATCACTTGGGGCAACAAACGGCCAGAATATGACCATTCAAAGCGGTACTACTACTCACGCTTTCACCTATGATGAGGCAATAGTTACCGGCGCTACCACATTAGGCGCAGGTATTACTCTTGTTGGTACGGCTACCGATACTTTAGACATCAGTGTCGGCGGAGCGACTTATAATTTTGCGAGGGGAGGCGGTGCAACCAATTTAGCCGTATTAAATAATATAGCTGCACAAATTAACTCAACTAGGGGAGAAAATGCTTTAAAAGCAACAGTTAAAAATTTAGGTGCTGGCAACTATGAATTGAATATTAGTCCAACCGATATCACTAAAGATATTACTATTGCGACAACTGCATTAGGAACTGACCTTGGTATTCTTAATACTGACAGCATATTAGCTGACCCTGCGCGATATAGTACTTTATATGAATTAGCTGAAAGGATTAATGAAACTTCGTCAACTACAGATTCTTTAAAAGCATCAGTGATTCTAAACGGCGCTGGTTCATACCAACTTAAGATAGAGCCGGTTAATCCTGCGTCTTATCTGACATTCGGCGGTACGAGTGGAGTAATTAATACTCCACTCGGAACCGGTGCAACTGATACCATATTCTCTGCTTTAGGCCTTCAAAATACAAATACTGCAAAGGAATTAGCAGCATTAGGTGAGTCAGTAACTATTAATTGGTCTGATTCTATCAAAGCTGCTCCTAATGTGGTAACCATTAATTTCGGTTTGCCCGGTGACCCTGAAGCAATAAGCCAAATTAATCAGGATTTTATTGTAAGAAAGAAAGAAAATGATGGTGCAGTAACCGGTGAACTGAGTTCTATTGAGATTGATAGGGAAGGTAACATAGTTGCTAATTTTACTAATGGAAAAGTAAGGAAAATATATAAAATAGCAATTGCTTCTTTTACTAATTATAATGGACTTACTGCAGTTTCAGATACCTTATTTACCACAAGTAAGGATTCTGGTGCGTTAGATTTAAAACAAGCAGGTGGAAATGGTGTAGGTGAAGTAAGATCAGGTACATTAGAAGGTTCAAATGTTAATGTTGCTGATGAGCTTGCTCATCTGATTCAAGCGCAAACTTGGTATCAGGCTAATGCTAAAGTAATTAATATTGCCAATAGCCTTTTTGACGAACTAATCCATAGAACTTACGCTTAATATTATACAAGAGCTTATCAATAAAAGGTAAGCTCTCTTTAAAAAAACTGCTTCTAACCTTTGCAAGTTAAAACTTTTATTAAATCCTATTTTATATAAAATATTTAAAGATAAATTATTAAGTATTTCTTATTTAATTCGTGTTTATCATAAGTATTCTCAAAATTGGTAACTTAATTTTATTAAGAATTATATGAGGTTAGGCAATGGAATATAGCGAAAGCATTTTTAAAGCTTTACGAGAACAGCTGGTATTAGATGAGTTACAAAGCCAAGGAATAAATAATCAAAATGTTTTAGATGCAATGCTTAAGGTTCCAAGACAAGAATTTGTTCCTGAGCAAGAAAAGCATTTAGCTTATATAAATACTGCATTGCCGATAGGTTATGCTCAAACGATTTCACAGCCATTTATTGTGGCAACAATGACTCAAGCGGCAAATTTAGATAAAGATTCCAAGGTACTGGAAATTGGTACCGGAAGCGGTTATCAAGCTGCAATTTTAGGTAGTATATGTAAGGAAGTTTATTCAATAGAAGTAGTTGAGCCGTTAGCAAAGCAAGCTATACAAATACTGGAAAAATTGGGATATAATAACATACATATTCGTGTTGGAGACGGATATTATGGTTGGAAGGAAAAAGCGCCGTTTGATGCTGTTATTGTTACCGCAGTTATTTCAAAAGTACCGGAGCCGCTTCTTTTGCAACTTAAAATCGGAGGTAAGCTTATCATTCCCATTGGTGAGGAATATGGTGACCAGGAATTGTTTGCAATCACTAAAACAAATAAAGGCTACAAAACTACATACCTAATGCCGGTTAAATTCGTACCTTTTACTTAAAAATAAGTTTATTAGAAACTTATTTGGCCTTCAAAACACTTAACTGCCGAACCGGTCATTAACACTTCTAAATCTTTGGTTATTTCTATTAATAATGTTCCGCCCGGTAAATCAACCTTACATTTATTATTAATTAGCTTTTTAGTATATGCAATAACAGCAGTTGCACAAGCGCCGCTTCCGCAGGCAAGGGTTATGCCTGCTCCTCTTTCATACACGGTAAGAGCAATGTGATTATTATCTAAAATATGTGCAAAGTTAACATTTACCGCTTGAGGAAATAGTTCATGGTTTTCAAAAAGCGCACCATACTTAGCAACGCTTTCAAGCTCTAATGGAATTGAAGAAAAAAATACTAAGTGAGGATTACCCATACTAAGTGCAGCTCCTTGTTGAAATCCTTCTATCTCAAAATTTAAATTTAACGGGTCAACCGGAATGGAGAGCGGAATTTTATCCCAAGCAAATTCAGGTTTACCCATATTAACCGTATACCGGGGTTCATTACTTAAAGAAGGCAGTTTCTTAAAAAATAATAATCTTTCGCCTACTTCAATTGCACCGTTATCTTTACCGGTCAAATCAGCTACACATCTTGCAGCATTTCCGCAAGTCTCCGCAGCTGAGCCGTCTGCATTATAAATAGACATTTTTATATCCGCTCTATCAGAATTAGAAAGTATTATAAGTTGATCAAAGCCGATTCCCTTGTTCCTGTTGCTCATTTTTTTAATAACTTGGGAAGAAAAGCTTATCTTTCCCTCTCGCTCATCGAAGATAGCAAAGTCATTGCCAACACCATGCATTTTTATAAAATTAAACATTACGAGTATATAAAGGTTTTATTTTTTTATATTAGCTTTTTGAGAGAGAAGCAAGGTAATAGACTTTAGTTATAAATGGTTAGAAGAAAGTATAATGCCAGCCTTTATATTGGTATTTTTAGCCGGTTAATTGTTTATTAACTAATTTATTTTAAAATTAAGAAATAATCAATACGGGAAGAGTTATGAAAGGCGGTGGAGATAAAAATAGATATGCGACAAGCTATATTGCGGGCGATGACGGTATAGCTTATGCTATAAATATGGCTTATCCAAAGGAAATAATGGAAGATGAGCTTAAAAAGCGGATTGAGCTTGGGGTAAGACCTGAAGGTCAAGATCCCATAGCATGGATGGTTAGAAACAAGATTCCGTTGGTTGTAGCAACAAACCCTAGAACTATAAAAGATCCTATAAGTTGGGCAGTCGATAATGAGATGGGAATTGATGGAAATAACCCTGTAGTTTGGGCAATTGATAATGAAGCGCAAATTGACGGAAAGGCTCCTATAGAATGGGCAATTGAAAACAAAAAGACAATTGAGAATACGGACCCTATAAAGTGGGCAATAATAAATGATAAAAAAATTAATCACCAGAGCGCTGTAATATGGGCAATAATAAATGATAAGCCGATTGAAGGCAAATCTCCTATGGAATGGGTAAGTACTCAAAAAGAGTTTCAGATAAAGTCGCTGATGGGTGAATCTGTGGAATTAGCTATAAAAGAAAGTAGAAAGATCGGAGGAAAAGATCCTGTAATTTATGCAATTGAGAATAATATTAAGATTGATTCAAAATACCCGATGGATTGGTTATTAACAAAAAATAAAAGAATTAGAGGGGAAGACATTAAAAGGGATTCTACGATTAATGGAATCGATGCCATAAAATGGGCAGTTGAAAATGATGTAAAAATTGGAAATAGATCAGCTTTATTTTGGGCAGTTAGTTATGAGCACAAAATAGAAGGAAAAGATCCTACAATTTGGGCAATTGAACAAGGAGTAAAAATAGAAGGAAAAGACCCGCTTGCTTGGGCTGCCAAAAGAGATAAGTGGATTGATAGGCAAGAACCTATTATCTGGGCGATAAAAAATAATAAAAAAATAGAAGGAAAAAACCCTATCATTTGGGCAATTGAAAATGATGTTGAATATGGGACAGCTTTAATTTGGACGGTAAATAATAACGTACTAATTAATGACCAAGACCCTGTAGAATGGGCATTAGCTAATAATCATAATATCCCGAAAGTACTAATAATATTTAATAAAATTATTAACGATGGAGTTATTGCAGATAAAGATAATGAAATATTTGTTAAAAATAATAATAAAATCCAAGGTAAAACTCTTATAGAACTGGCAATAGGAAAAAATAAAAGCATTGAAGGGAAGGAGCCCTTACAGTGGGCAGCTGAAAGGGGATTAAAGGTTAATGGAAAAGATGCTATAGAATGGGCGGTTGAAAAAAATAAAAGCATTGAAGGGAAGGAGCCCTTACAATGGGCAGCTGAAAAGGGATTAAAAATTAATGGAAAAGATGCTATAGTTTGGGCAATAGAAAAAAATAGAAAGATTGAAGAAAAGGAGCCGTTACAGTGGGCAGCTGAAAAGGGATTAAAAATTAATGGAAAAGATGCTACAGTTTGGGCAATAGAAAAAAATAAAAGCATTGAAGGGAAGGAGCCGTTACAATGGGCGGTTGAAAATGATGTAAAAATTGAACAGAAGGATGCTATAGTATGGGCTATAGGACAACCTAAAAAAATTGAAGCAAATAAATATCTAGATAATTTAGCAGAAACTGCAGTGCTAAGGGCAGTTGAAAATGATGCAAAAATTGGCGGCCAAGACCCGATAGATTGGGCGTTGAGCAATTCTATATGGCTCGAAGATAAGAACCCGATAGCATGGGCAGCTGAAAACAGAAAGCAAATTAATAATAAAAACCCGATAATATGGGTTGTTGATAACAAAAAGATGATAGAGAATAGGGATCCTATAAGATGGGCGGTTGAAAATGGTGTAAAAATTGAAGAGCAAGATGCTTTAGAGTGGGCGATTGAAAAAATACAAAGAATTGATTCCATGGATCCTATGGAGTGGGGTAAGGAATTTAAAGTAGAAAAAGGAAAAGAAGAAGCTTTAAAAAATGCTATTAGAAAAGGTAATAATGTTGATGGAAAAAATGCAATTGTTTGGGCAATGGAAAATGATCAAATAATTGCCGGGAAAGAACCTATATTATTTGCTTTAAAAGATTTACGTGATTCACCGCGCTACTATGATAAATTTATTATAGAATTTTGTGCCGCAAAAGGGTATGATTTATTATTAAAAATTGCGGAAGAGTATTCTTCAGTTAAAGCAGCGGGAAGAGAAGAAGATAAGGAATATTTAACGAAACTCAGTGATTTACATAAAATTATAGTTAGAGAAAAATCTATAAATCAAAGTGCACTAAACATAATTGATGAGGATAGTGCTTTAGGGAAAATGTTGCGTTCAAACAACCCTAAAACAATAGCAAGATTAATTGAAAAAGAAACGGCAGGTTTTAAAGAAACTGGGGGTATAACATTATCTTACGAACATATTATGGAGCACTGTAGCTTGGAATTAATTGATAAAATTAGAGAAGTTGGTGAAGTTCTGGAAAGTCGAAAAGATGGTAAGCTACAAAGTATAAAAGATGGATTAAATGCTTTTATAAATAAAGCAAAGATCTTACTCGGTATAGGGCACGGCATAAAGGATGAAGAACTGGCAGCAGCAGTTAAAGATCTGGCTGAGATAGCAAAAAGAGATATTAACCTCTCATCGGGGGAAATTAAGAATGAGAGTATGACTGAGCAAAAAGTAAAAAGTTTCGTGGATAAAGTTAGCTCATCATCTGGGCGAATAAATAGTGAAAAAAGAGAAAATCTATCTCAGGTAAGCAAATTGGAGAATTCCTCGGTTAGTACCGGGCACTGCTTATAACCCGCTTGCTTTTAATGATAAAACCTGATTTTATAGAGCATATTATCTTCAAATCAGGTTGAAAGAATATGACAACTCAATTTAAAGTAGGGGATAAGGTAAAGTGGAAATTTGTTTACGGGGAAACCGAGGGTGAAATAATAGAGGTACTTACCGAAAATCTTAAGACATCAGCTAAACCGGTAACCAGGTATAAAGTTAAAAGCTCAAAAACAGGTAAAACTGCTATCCATAAAGCCGAAGCTCTAACAAAGATTTAGAGCTTCGATTCCCTTCTGGCTGCTTTACAGCCCAAAGTAATTAGCACTATGAAACCGGTGACTAATTTGAGATCAGAAGGAGCAAACCCGATTGCAAGCGCTAAACCTTGAATTTGCTGATAGATAAGTGCTCCTATTATCGGTGCACCTACTACCTTGTGCATGGAATCAGTGCCGATCACACTTTCACCGATCATAAGTGCGGCAAGCGCATGTATAACTATCCCGATCCCCATTCCGATATCAGCATATTCCTGAATCTGTACGGTTAAACTCCCGGCTAAGCTTGCTAATGCATTGCCGGCAAATAAACCTAACATAATATATAAATTAACATTAGTACCCTGTTTCTCTGCAAATTCAGGATTTAATCCGACTGAACGAAACCGTAACCCTTTTTCAGTACTTAAAAAAAAGTAAGAAAGAGCAGCAATAATTAAGCAAATTAAGAGCAAGATGCTGATCTTAAGAAGTAGTGTTTGGGAAAAGCAGCTAAATAAACTGGGTTGATCAAATAACGCTATGTTCGGCTTACCCATAAGCCTTAAATTAACACTATAAAGCATGGTACTTAAAATTATTCCTGCTAAAAGCGTATCGATTTTAAGGCGGATATGTAAGAAAGCAGTGATTATACCTATTAATCCTCCGAATAATACCGCTGTAGCAGTCGCAAGAATCGGGTTTACTCCTAAAATAATAAGCGAGGCGTATACTGAGCCACCTAAGGTATAAGTACCTTCAGGGGTGAGATCGGCGAAATTAAGCAACCTAAAAGCAATTGCGATACCCGTTGCCACAATAGCAAGTAATAAACCTTGCTGTAATCCTGAAGGGAATAAATCTATAAAAACACTAATCATCACTTAACTCCCGTTAAAGTGTTATCTTCATAAGTGTGAAATAAGTCGAGCAGTTTAGTTATAGTTAAAGCATTCTTATCTTTATAATTAAAGTCTTCGACTATTTTTCCTCTATGCAGCATGATTAAGCGGTTGCCGTACTTTATTGCATCATTTAAATTATGGGTGATCATAAGAGTGGTAATTGCATTTTTCTCTACTAAGTTTGCCGTATAATCCATAAGAAAAGCTGAAGTTTTAGGATCAAGGGCGCTGGTGTGTTCATCAAGCAGGAGCAGGGAAGGGGGAGAAAAAGTTGCTGCGATAGTAGCAATCACTTGCTTTTGTCCACCTGATAAAGCTTCCATTTTGGTATCTAAAAACCTTTCTAAGCCTAAATTTAACTTTGTTAACTGCTCTCTAAGCTTCTTTGTTTTTCGTTTGTAAGGAAGAAGAGTGCTTGCTTTGCAACGCATCTCACTCAAAGCTAAATTCTCAAGCAATGTCATTTCTTTTACTATGCTTTTGTTAGTATCTTGAGTAATACTGTTTATAAGCTTAGCACGTTTATAAATACTCAAGTTAGTTAGCTCTCGGTTATGCAGTTTTATTGAGCCTGAATCAACTTTATAATCCCCTAGGATTACTTTAAAAAGCGTGGATTTCCCGGAGCCGTTGCTGCCAATCACTATACAAAAATCATTCTTATTTAATTTTAAATTAATCCCTTTTAATATCGGTTCGCAATCAACATTAAATGTCTTATATATATTTTTAATTTCTAACATAAAACTTACCTCAAAATCTCAACGTGCTCAATATATAGAGGTAAGGTGATACCAAGCTTATCAGCTTTTTGTTTTGATACAAAGCCGCTATGATCGTTTTTGCTCGGGTATATCGGAGCTATATTTTCAACTTTTTCTCCGGCTAGAATTCTACCTACTATTTGCGCGGTATTTATACCGACTTTAGTATAATTAACCCCGTAGCTACCCAATAATAAGTGCTTCTTTACTGCGCCCGAATCAGCATTGATAACCGGTATTTTCATTTGATCAGCTGAAGAAATAATCGCAGGCAGTGCCGGCTGAATTATCCCGCTTACCCCGACATATATAAAATCTGCCTTATCTTTAAAAGTGCGCATTCTGAAAGGGATATCCTTAGTCTGTTCAACCGGTACCAGGAGAATTTCCATATTATGAATTTTAGCAGCTTCGCTCATCATTTTAACTAATGCTAAGTCATTTGCCTCACTTGTTAAATAAAGCATCCCTACCTTTTTAGCATGGGGTAATAATTCTTCGGCAAATTTTAACATGAGCTTAAGGTCTTGCCGGTCTGATGCTCCGGTAATGTTATTCCTTGTATCAGGACTATTATTAATTAACCCTGCTTCGATCGGGTCAGTGATTCCGGTGAAGATAAGCGGGGTATCTTTAAAAGTACTTTTAGCTGCCTGAGCGACAGGAGTAGTAAGAGCTATCACTATTTTCGGGTTAGTGGCTTTTAACTTGGTTAACATCTGCATAATAAGAGTCGGCTCAAAATTTACATCTGCTATTTCAAAGTTAATCTGCTCACCTTCTTTAAAGCCAAGCCGCGATAGTTCGGTTTTTATACTTGAAATAATTTCGTGTAAAGATGAATGAGAGCCATAGTTAGCAATCGCAATAACCGGTAAGTCGGATTTTTCTCTTTGTTTGATAAATAATGAGAAGCAAATGAAGAAGATAACTATAGTAGCAGTTAGTAAATAACGTTTGGTTTTAAACATTTGAGTATCCTTTTATAAGTATGAATTTAATAAATAATCGGGTTAAACAGTTAGCTACGCCAACGCCACCATATTTTCATTAAATTATTAACTTTGAAGGACATCTTTTTAAAAATTAAATAGTATAATTATGCATATCATATCATATGTTATAGCAGGTAACAACACAATAAAATTTAGATATTGTTCTTTATATCTTTAAACCTAATCCCCACCTACACCAGGGCCTCTATCTTTGCTTTCAGTATCAGTGGTTTTATCATCGGCATGAGGGTCAACCTCTCTTTCAACTTCGGCTTCTTTAACATAAGCAGCGTATTTTTTAGTGATTGGCGGTATAATATTATTATCAGTGGTTTTAGCTTCTTTTGTTTTTTGCTCTGCCGGGTTTTTTATAATTGGGGTATTAGAAGTCATGCAGTACTCCTTTTAAATAAATAATAAATATTATTAGTTAAAAGACATGCCGCATAATATCCAGGTAAATTAAATTATATTTTAACTCGCCAATTAAATATATAAAAGGCAGTTAATCTGCTTTTGCACCTGAGCTTGCTATTTTTACTTCAATCACAGCCGGCGTTTTTTTATACTTTCTTCTTGCTTCGTACTGAATTAAATACAACCCTCCTAGGGTAATTATAAAGTAGCCGATCAACGAAAACCTATCCGGCACTTCACTAAATATAATATAACCTAGTATTCCGCCGAACACTAATCTGGTATAGTCATAAGGCATTACGGTAGAGATATCGGCATATTTAAATGCTTTAAACAATGCTGCGGAATGAATAAGATAACAAATTGCAAGAATTGCTAAATATTTAATATGCCAAAATTGAATAGGCTCCCAGGCTTGAAGAGCAAGAGGAAATGAAACTAGCGAGGAAACTAGTGTTACATAAAATAGCTGCCCTTTAGATCGCTCGGTTTTTCCTAGAACTTTTATGGTTATATTATTTCCTGCCCAAAAGAGAAGCGCCATGAAGAGATAAACATAATATCCGTTAAACTCTTGAAAGCCGGGTTTAATAATTAAAAGAGTACCTATTAAACCGCATAAGATGAATACGATTTTAGCAATATTAAGCTGTTCTTTAAAGAATATTACCCCTACGAAAACAATTAAAGCTTGCTCTAGGAAAGTAATGGCTGCTGCATCAAGTACATTTAGCTTCGATAGAGCAAAAAAGAAGCATAAAGAAGCCATGATGCTAAAGGTTCCTCTTGCAACATGAGTCCCCAATTTATTAGTTTTGAGATTTTTTTTAATCCCTCCTACAAAGCACCAGGGAATAATTGCAATAAGGATTGCAAATTTATATAGAAAAGCCACTTGGTTAGGGTGTAAAGTATGCATAAGTTTTTTAGAAACTACATACAATCCCGACATAGCGATTGCATGCACAATCATAAGCAATATTCCGGAACTTACCTTATCGTTTTTTAATTTAGTTTTTATTTTATGCATGCTCGTATTCCTCATTCAACTGCTCAATTTGATGTTGTATTTTTTTCTTCTTTCTACGTTTAGCTTCGGATCTTATCAAGATAAGACCTGAACCTACAATTAAGAGATATCCAATGTACGATACGGTTTCCGGAGTTTTGTCAAATATATAGAATTGTAAAATTCCTATGAATACAATCTTGCTGTATTCAAAAGGAATAACAGTGGATATTTCAGAGTATTTAAATGCCTTAAAGAAGGATATATTATGTATAAAGTAACAAAGCGCAATTACTGCTATGTATTTAAACAAATCAAAATCCAAGCCGATTTCTTCCAAAGTAATTAGCCTGTTCGGTGACCATATCTCTAGTCCGGCTAAGTTATTAATTCCCCATTCGATAAAAGCAAAGGGGAAAGCAAATATGCATGAGAAAAGAGTCACATAGAATAATTGAGTTTTAGTTTTCTCGGTTTTACCCATAACTTTTACTACTATACAATTCAATGTCCAGCAAGCTACCGCAAGTAAAGTAAATAAATAGAAAAAATTAAATTCTTTAAACCCGCCGTTCTTAAAGATAACCGGTATAAAATCGTCTTCAAACTTAAGCAGATCGGGATAGAGGATTATCGATGCCCCAATAAAGCTTGCAAATACGCAGAAAATCTTACTTTTAGTTGTGGTTTCTTTGAAGTAAAGCATACCGATTGCAACCAATAAAACCTGTTCTAAGTACCCCAAAGCTGTTGCATCAACCAGATCCACATATTTTAAGGCATACATATATGATAATGAGCCGCAAATGCTTAAAAATCCACGTATGAGATGAAGTTTTATTTGATCGGTAGCTATGGATTTAAATCCGTTTTTAAATATCCAAGGTAATATGGATATCAGTATAAGAAATTTATAAAAGAAAATTATCTGATTTGTGCTTATATCCTTAGATGCAAGTTTCATAACTGCGTAGAGTATTGCTAAAGCAGCCGCATTTAAGACCATAAATAAAATTCCATATATATTATTATGCTGGTTTGCTTGCATGATTCTCCTCATTTAATAGGTTGTTATGAAATAACTTTAAAGTGAAGCTAGCTAAAACTCCTTCTTCGTTATTTTGTATTGAAAGTGTGCCGCCGTGATCTTCTACGATTTTTTTAACAATTGAAAGCCCGAGGCCTGTGCCGGTAGATTTTGTGGTGATATAAGGTTCGGAAATTCTATCAATAAGCTCGAGCGGTATACCTTGGCCATTATCTTTTATAAACACTTTTACCAAGTTTAAATCCTCACTGATTTGATAATATATATGAATTTTAGGCCTGAAGGTTTGGTTTTGAGCTTTTGCTTCAATTGCTTCATTGGAATTCTTTATAAGATTAAATAAAACTTGTGTTATTTGTGCTCTGTCGCACTTTACATAACATTCTTCCAAAATATTGTCAAATTGATATTTTATATTTGGGTTAATGCTTTTTTGAGAAAAAATTACTTCGTTGATAATTTGTAGGAGATCATATCTTGCAAGTTTAGGGGAAGGAATACGCGCAAACCGGACAAATTCCTCTACCATCATACCAATATCCGAAACATGCCGGGTAATGGTATCTACATACTTTGTAAAGAGCTCAGGCTCGGATTTAATTTCTTTTAAGAATTTTCTCTTTAGCTGTTCGGCTGATAAATTAATAGGAGTAAGAGGGTTTTTAATTTCATGTGCAATTCTTCTGGCCACATCTGCCCAGGCGGCTGATCTTTGAGCCGCAATAAGTTTGGACATGTCATCTATGGTAATAATGAATCTTTCCAATTCCTGCTTAATATTAAACTCGGTTCCGATTCTAACAAACAGATAGGTTTTTTTATCTCCTCGTTCGAGGGTAATATTACCTTCAATAAGTTCTTGAGAGGAAGTAGAAGCTTTTTCCAAAAGTTCTGATATTTCGGGAAGTGAATCCTGGTAAGGTTTGTTTATAATCTTAGTTTCTTCTTTCTTTAAAAGTTTGGCAGCTGATTGGTTACAGAGTGTTATTAAACCTTTAGGGTTAATAACCAGAACGCCGCTCGAAACTTCGGTTAAAATTGCTTCTATGAACCTTCTCCTTTCATCTATAATATCTTTTGCACTGATAAGTTCATTAGTTTGCTCGGCAATTTTCTTAGTCATACTATTAAAAGCTTTGGCAAGAACGGCAGTTTCATCTCTAGCATGTTTTCTTTCGGGAACTCTGACGGAAAAGTCCCGCGCTTTAATTTTTGAAGTGGCCTCAACTAATTGGTTAATCGGGCGGGAAATAATATTTGCTAATTTTACTGCTGTAATGATTGAACCAAGGCATAGAATGATAGTGATAACAACAAAGGCAACTTCAAGCTTTACTTGAGTTCTATCTTTATCTTTAAGCATAGTTTTATAAAGATTAGCAGAACCTTTCGTTGTCGCTAAATAGTTAATAATTTCACTATCTACGTACCTTCCGACTAAAAGGTAGGTATCGATGAAGTTATCCAGCTTTATAATAGCTCTTACTTTATCTTCCTGCTCGGAGCTGATTATTATAAGTTTCCCGGTACTTGCCTCTTTTAAAGTCTCCTCAGGTAGTCTCTCAAAGGTCAAAGAAAAACTTAAATAGTTTTTACCTAATACTTGAGTAGGAGTAAAAACCATAGCTTCGGAAAGGTTCCTAAGCTCCGCTTCTTTATTTAGGAGTATGCTGAAATACTCCGGGCTTTCAGATAGTACCACCTGGTTTTTTGCAATACTGTTTGTAATGCCTAATATATCAGCTTTAATACTGTCTTTATGCTCCTTTAAATAGAGTTCCGCAATTTTAACGGTTTCCGATATTGCAAAGCCGATTTTATCATTAAATAATTTTTCTACGCCTAAAAAATAATAAATGAGTGCAAAAACTGCAACCAGAACCGTAGGTGTTATGGTAACTAAGCCACCTACTAAAAAAACTATTTTTCTTTTTAAAGTGGTATCGGAAAGTTTTCTGTAAAAGTACTTAAACACAATTTACAACATTAGTAGTTTAGGTTTTTTAGTTCTATACCACTTGGCAATTATAAGCTTTGTAAGTGAAACCGCCGTGAACATAGAGCAAAGTATACCGATTGTAAGCGTAACTGCAAACCCCTTAACCGGGCCTGTGCCAAATATATAAAGTATAATTGCAGCTAAAATTGTAGTTAAGTTTGAGTCTAAAATCGTGCTGAAAGCTAAGTTATAACCACTCTCAAGAGCAGAAAGAGGACTTTTTCCTTTTTTAACTTCTTCTTTTACTCTTTCGAAAATTAGCACATTAGCATCAACTGCCATTCCTAAAGTTAAAACCATTCCTGCAATGCCGGGGAGGGTGAGAGTAGCATTAAATAATGATAATGCGGCAATAGTCATAAGTAAGTTAAACACGAGCGCAAAATTAGCAACCATACCGAATAACCCGTAGAAAACAAACATAAGCAACATAACGAGGACGACTCCTGCAACTACGGCTTTTATTCCTGCTTCAATGGAATCGGCACCTAAGCTCGGTCCTACTGTTCTTTCTTCGATAATATTTATCGGTGCAGGCAAGGCTCCTGCTCTAAGCAGCAGTGCGAGTTCATTAGCTGATTGGATGCTGAAGTTACCGGAGATTGTTCCGCTTCCTCCTAAAATCGGCTCTCTGATTCCGGGCGCGCTGATAATTTTTCCGTCTAAAACAATAGCAAGAAGTTTGCCAGTATTTTTAGAAGTCAAATCCGCAAAAATTTTACTGCCTACACTGGTAAGTTTAAAGTGCACCACAGCTGAGCCGTTATTTACCGTAGTTTGAGCGTCGGTAAGCATATCACCGCTTAATGCCGCTCTACTTTTTACCACTAAAACACTTTTGCCGAAATTACCTCTTTCTTTTGTATCAAGAGGTAATAATTTCGAGCCGTAGGGCACTTTACCGTTTGCAGCATCTGAAAGCCTTACGCTATCATCTACTAAATGGAAGGAAAGTTTAGCTGTTTGCCCGAGTAGTCTTTTAATTTGTTCCGGATTCTCTAAGCCGGGAACTTGGAGAAGAATCTGATTATCGCCTTGCATTTGCAGATCTACTTCCTTGGTGCCGGTTTCATCAATTCTTCTTCTTATAATCTCTTGGGTCTGCGCCATTAAATTATTTTTAAGTCCGCTTTTAATAATTTGTGCTAAGGATAAAATAAGAACATTTTTATTTGTTTCAATTTGTGCGGTGTTGCCGAAAATATTATAAATTATTGTTTTAGTGTCATATACTGAGTCGGCAGAGGATAAATGGATAGTAATATAATCTTCGGTAATATCAAATTTCTCAAAGCCGATTTTTTCCATTCTCAGCTTGGTTTTTATCTGCTCTACGGTATTTTCTAGCTGCTCACTGAAATAATGTTTACTGTCAACCTCAAGTAATAATGAAGCGCCTCCTCTTAAATCTAAGCCTAAATTGACTTTATTAGCCGGAAAAGCAGACTTTAAGCTTGAATCCGCTATTTGCGGAAAAAGGGTAGGGATTGATAGATAGATACTAATAAGACAGGTAAATATAATGGTGTAAACTTTCCACTTAGGTATTGTCAGCATATTTTTTTACTTATTATCAAGCGTTGTTTTTAAAGCTTTTAATAGTAATAAGTGTTTTTATCAAGTAAGTATTTCCTTGAAGGATTGCTTTTTTTTTTCTAAGTTGTAAAAAAAATACGTTTTTACTTATGAATATCACGACTATAATACTTGCTGCGGGAAAGGGTAAGAGAATGAAAACAGCATTACCTAAGGTAATGCATAGTGTAGGCAATATGCCGCTTATTGAGCATATTATTAATTTAAGTCGGCAGATATCAACCGATATTAGGGTGGTCGCGAGCGAAACTTTAAAAGAGCATGCGGAATTCATGTTACTTGAAAATAAATATAATTTTGCTTCCTATATACAGGAAGAACAGCTGGGAACGGCGCATGCGTTGCAGTGTGCCGAGCTTGAAAATATCGGATCAGAATATATCTTAGTGTTATATGGAGATACTCCACTGGTTACCTACCAAACCTTAAACCAAATGATCGAGCGGGCAAAAAACAGTAACGCGACTATTACTGCTTTTGGTTTTTATGCGCAAAACCCTACCGGCTACGGTAGATTTATAACTGACCATGAGCAGAACTTATTAGATATAATAGAAGAAAAAGATGCCGCTCCTGAAGTTAAGCGCATTGATCTTTGCAACTCAGGCATAATGCTGATTAAAACTTCGGAAGCTATCCGGCTTATTAAAGAAATAAAAAATAATAATGCTTCGGGAGAATATTACCTTACAGATTTAATAAGAATTGCAAATGATAACGCATACTCTTGTAGTTATATTTTAGGCGATGAAGAGGAAGCCTTAGGAGTAAATGACCTAGCACAACTTGCCCGACTTGAAGAAATTTTTCAAAATAGGATGAGAAGAAAGATGATGAGTGAAGGGGTGATTCTGATTGCTCCTCATACTGTGCATTTTTCTGCTGATACCATAATTGTCGGTGGAAGCAAAATTTATCCTTATGTTTTTTTTGGGGCAGGGGTAGTGATAGAAAAAGATACAGAAATTTTCTCATTTTCTCATATTGAGCAATCAAAGATAGGAGCTAATTGCAAAATAGGTCCTTTTGCCAGGTTAAGGCCGAATAATGTTCTAAGCGGGGATAACAAGATAGGTAATTTTGTTGAGTTAAAGAATGCTAGGCTTGCGGAAGGAGCCAAAGCTTCTCATTTATCTTATATCGGGGATGCTGAAGTCGGGAAAAATTGTAACATTGGGGCAGGGACAATTTTTTGTAATTATGACGGTAAGAATAAGCATTTTTCCAAAGTAGGAAATGATGTATTTATCGGCTCCAATAGTGCTATCATTTCTCCCGTAAATATTGGGGATAATGCCTTGATCGGCGCAGGAAGTACAATTACTCAGGATGTTGAACCTAATGATCTAGCAATCGCCAGAGCCAGACAAGTTAATTTAAAGGGCAGGGGAAGGAAAAGAGGGTAGATTAGCATTAATTGCGCTAGGGGAAAAGAGTTAATCATATTTAATTAAGCAAAGTATAATTATGAAATAATAATAATAAGAAGAAGAGCAAAAAAGTAATATGAAATAATATCTTAGTAATTTTGATTAACAAGAAATATATAAATTAATTAAAAAAAATCTTGATTTTTTCTATATAATTTAATATTTATTTTTTTAATTAAATGAGAATAAAAATGAAATTGAAAAATAATAAACTTTTTATAGCTGTAATGAAGGCTACTGAAAAACCTAGAAAAGAACTTGCTGTTTACTTGCATATAACATTTTTTAATTATATAATAATGCTGCTTTCATTATTTTTTGTATTCATAGTTTATGAATATTTTCCTAAAGATATAGTGAAATATTATATTGATGTTAAGCTTGGTGTTCCTATAGTTGTACAATTTGTAATTGGATTTCTTTCAGCATATATAATGTTAACAACCATTATTCTACGGAATTTCAGGAAGTTTTTAGGCAACTTTTCTTCTAAATCATATATATTTACGCGACCTGATAGCATGTTAAACGATTTAAAATTTATCTCAACTTGGCTTGCATTCACGGGGATTGTAAACATAATTGTAAAGTTCTTTATTCAAGCACAAGGAGTATATAGCATTATCGCTGTTTACTTGGTGCAAAACTTAATTTTTTATTGGATGATAAAGAAAAATTTCTATAATTATAAAATTAGTAGAAAAGATAATTTTTAGTATTATACCCTATATTATCTGTGTTACCTTCTTTTGCTATATTAATTTTAACGCTTATTAAGTCTTCTTAAGCTGATTAACAAGCTGAGCCCTACAATCATTGAATTTAGCCCGATAAACAATGCCGAATAATAACCTGGATTATTTTGAACCAAGGAGCCTAAGATGAACCCTATACTAAGTGCTGTCGGTAAAACATATCTGAATTTTAATAATTGATATTTTTTATAATATAAATATAAAGGTAAGCCGAATACAAGTAAGCAGAAATATGAACAAGTTAAAACTATTAATAATGCCAAGAAAGCATACCCGCCTTTAATTGGTAATAATAAAAGAGAATATATTAGTGCTAACGGCCAAGGAGCTATTAAGAAAGCTGATAATGTTTCTCAGAATTTATTGGTTTTGTTCAAATTATTTATTTTCAATTCACCCTTTACTTTAAAAAGTATTAAATTCTTTATACTGCGATATACCGGGTATATTATTATTGATAAAACCTTAGATCAAAAAATAAGATGATTTTTTTGCTGAAGAGACCAATCGGAGTGCTAAGCAGAGTTAGGATATGAATAGCCTCTCTACCATAGTAAATTGATTCATCTACTTTTAACACCATGCCGTTATCAATATCCAGTCCTTTTGAGATAATCTCATTCATAAGAGTACTTGGCTTATGTGCATTTATAAAAGTTAAATTACCTATATCCTTTTTAATCTTAATCTCCGTGCAATACATTTCGCTTAAGGGGCATTCATAATCATAGATTAATCAAATATCTTTTTTAGCCGGTAAAATAGTGGTATTACTTATTTTTTAAATAATTGTATTTTTTTGGAAGAGTAGATTACTTATAGCAGTAATAATATAGTATTATTTAATTTGAACAAAATTACATGATTTTTCTATCTGGTTTGATTTATTATGCTGCTGAACTAAGCTTTTATCTTCTTTCTTTTCTTAAGTGCCGGGAAAGTTAGGATAAATTCAGTATACTTTCCTAAGCGTGACTTGCATTCAATATATCCGCCCATATCATGCATTATCATTTTGCAGAAGGCGAGACCTATACCGGTACCGCTTTTACTTTTTGAATAAAATTTATCAAATATATAAGGTATGTCCTCTTCCGATATGCCTTTACCGTTATCTCTGAAATACAGTTTATTATTTTTCGCTCTGATATTTATTATTACATTTCTTCCGCCGTACTTATATGCATTGTTAAGCAGATTAGAAAGTAAATGTTTAACATAATGCTTTGAGCCATAAAACAGGAAATTATCCGTAATGATAACCTCAATACCATCTTTCTCGGGGTTTAGAAGCTTGTATTCCAATATGCTTGCGGTAACACATTCTTCTATAGTAATATTCTTCTTATCATCGGCAATTACTGTGCTTTTAAGAGAAGCAAGAAGCCCATCAACCGTGCTTATACCCTGGGAACTAACTTTAGTTAGCATTTGAGTAAATTCTAATAAAGTATCCCCTTCTTCCTTATCAAATTTAATAGTATAAGTGTTATCTTTTACTTGTCTATTATCAAAGGCTCCCTGAAATAAATTATTTATGGTCACTGCACACATATTAAGCGTAGCAAGCGGGCTTTTTACTTCATGTGCCATAGCGCCGCCGAACATGTGCATGGTTTCTACTCTCTCTTCCTGTTCCCTCTCACGTTTACGTAGGAAAAACAGGGTAGCGAATAAGAAGAATAGGTATATGTATGCTATGCGGCCTGTAGTAGTGATCCCCTGGAATCCCTCTAAACTAAATCCGCTCTGCTTGAATAGAATGAATCCGCAAAGTGTGCCGATCGAATAGAGTAATAAGAACCTTCTTGCATCTACAAATAAGTATAAAGAAAAGGCGGATAATATACCGTTTACTACCCAGAACGGGTCATTAAACCCAATGAATAGCATATAACTTGAAACGAACGGCAAACAAAAGGTAATCAGGAAATACCAATAGTAATGCAAGTACTTTTCCAGAAATTTTTTGCTTACGATAAACTCTCTAAATAACAAAACCATGCAGAAGAAGTAGCCGATTGTTATAAGATAAGCAAATGTAACATGCCCCGGGCTTGAGGTAACATCAAGGCTATATAAAAAATAATAAGAAAGGGTAAAAGTGCAAAACTTTCTAATTTCTATTTTATGTTGCCCCGGGTTTTCTGCAAGTAACTTAATACTGGAGATTAAAAACTTATATGCATTTTTTATCGGGTCAAAAATAGCATTTGCAATCCTGCTTAGCATAGAATCTTTAATAACTTTAGGTGTTGCTTGTACTTGTAACCACCCTTTCGATACTTGATAATAATGCATACCGAATAAGCCGATAGCACTCCCTAAGATACCGAAGCTCCAACTCATAATAGCAAAATCTCCAACTATAATACCTGTAGATATAGTGAAAACAAGGGCGGTTGTTACACTTGCTAAGAATGATTTGCTATTAGTTTTAAATCCTAAAAATCCTGCTGTTGTGGGTACTAAAATTATAGGCTCCCAGAAGTTAGCAACATACCATATTAAATCTAAAATATTACTGCTTAATCTAATAATAGCTAAAGAAGAAATTGATAAAACTATAGTAGTAATACGAAGTGAAATGAGTTGTTTAGCATTACTTATGTTTGGGCGTAATACTTTAAAAACATCATTAACTAAAATAATACTCGCTGCATTAATTTTTGCTTCCGCCATAGACATAATAATTGCCATTAACCCGGATACCATTATCCCCTTAAGCACGGGAGGTAAAAGCGATATAAATTTTAGTAACGTTTCATTAGGTAATATTTCCGGATAAAAGGCTTTCATTTTATATGCAATTAAGCAAAGCGCAGCTGAAAATGGTATTGATATTAAAGCAATCATTTTTATTGCTTGAGTAAGCTGCTTGGTATCTTTTGCAATTAGACATCTTTGAATAAATGCGGGGTCTACCCCCGGTAAGAGAGAATATAACGCAAAACTAGCAAGTAAACTTATATTTTCATTAGATAACTTCACATCCAAATGAGATGCAGGTAGATAAGGAATTAACCCTTCAATCCCTCCCATTTCAGAGAAAATAACTATATATGATATTGGAATAATAAAGAAGAAGATAGCAAACTTAAAAATTTCTGTATGAATAACTGCTCTGATTCCTCCTAAAGCTGAATATACAGTAATAACCCCATAACCAATTAAGATACCATACCCTGTTTCAATGCCTAAGAAATAATTGAATACAAGACCTAATGCTAAGGCTTGTGCTGCTATGGTTCCAAAGCTATACATGGTTGATGCCAATGCCATTACCCATCTGCCAGGGGGTCCGTACAGTTTATGCATTATTTCCCCTAAAGTCATGCATTCTTTAAAACGAATTATATTACGAGCAATAACTTTAGAGGTAATTAACCAATATATAGGCCATAATAATTGTTGAATTATAAAAATTGCTCCGAATTCATAAGTTTTTCCTACTATACCTATTGTACTTCCTGCTCCTATATGAGAAGCAAAGATAGCACAAACTAATATTGTAATTGAAACACTTTTATATCCTATAGCAAATTCTTTTAAAGATTTTATTTTAGGGGATTTATATAAGCCAATTATTAAGCATATACTTAAGAAAGCTATAACAATAGATAAATCAATATAATTTAATTTTAGCATCTCATTTTCTTTATTAAGGAAAAGTTACTAAATTATAAGTCAAACGTTCATGTATTGCAAAAAATATTATGAAAACTTGAACAAAAGCAGTTAAATATTTTTAATAATATATTCTTAATATAAGTTCACTTACTTAAAACTTTATTAATTAAAAATAAATTGAAAGGGTAGACCTTCTTTATTACCCGTTCCTTTCTGGCAAAAAAGGCTGTTTTCTCCAAAGCCATTTTAATAACATTTTTAGCTACAAAAGTTTCTTGAATTGCCTTCTAATATAAAAATACACTAATAGGATGAAAATTAAAAATATTTTTTTAAATTTATTGATTAAAATATTAAATTTTTATTGTATGAATAATATTACCAATCTCTCTGACAAGAAAGGCTATTTTCCCCTAAAACTGACTCAACAACATTTTTAGCAACAAAAGTTCTTTTAGTAGCTTTTGAGGATGAGAATGCACAAACAACTAACGCTACAGCACTTAGAATAAAAGCTTTTTTAAAAATAGACATTTTGATTGCCTCACATTAATTTTGAATAAATAATAATATTATTATTACCAGTCTCTAGAGCAAGAAAGGCTATTTTTCCCTAAAACCGCTTCAATAGCATTTTTAGCTATAAAAGTTTCTTTAGTAGCTTTTGAATGAGAAAATGCACAAACAGTTAACGCAACAGCACCTAGTATAAAAGCTTTTTTAAAATTAGACATTTTGATTGCCTCATATTAATTTTGAATAAATTTTTTCTTAATTAAGAGCTTATACTTTAAATAAGATAATAATATTACCAGTTTCTCTGGCAAGAAAGGCTATTTTTCCCTAAAACCGTTTCAATAGCATTTTTAGCTACGAAAATTTCTTTAGTTGGTTTCGAATGTGAAAATGCACAAACAGTTAACGCAACAGCACCTAGTATAAAAGCTTTTTTAAAATTAGACATTTTGATTGCCTCAAAGTTATTTATTTACTTTGCAAGAGATTAAAGATTGTTAATTAATTTGACAATATGTATTTTATTAAGAATTAAATAATAAATAATTACCATTTGCTACGTTACGTCAAATAGCTATAAAAGATTAAAGTTTTGAAATATCTAATATATGTCTTACCTTATTATTATGTTAGTATAAGAGTTAAAAATTCAAAAAATAAGTAATATCCAACTTAAAAAATTTTTAACCAATGAATAAAGGTTTTTATACTATTATAAATATAATATTTTGGCTTAAGTAAGGTAAAGTAAGAAAAGATTTACTTAGATGCTATGGTCAAATATTGACGAGATACAGTAAAGTTTAAAAAATAATCTTAAAAAATATTTAAAAACATTTATTAAAAAACTCTTCATAAATATGTTTTTCTAAGATATCACATTTATTAAGAAATGAGTAATCAAAGGAAAGTTTTATATCTTTCAAAATAAAATAGATTTGTGCCCAGTTTAATATATTTCTTGTAGACATTAAAATAGTGATATCGCCGTTTATAAAACCTTGTCTTATAAGCTGAGCGAGAGTCACCATGCTTTTAAGTGTATCTTTAGGGATATCGGAAAGTTTTAATGCTAATACTTCAAGCTCTTTATCAGGGGGCATAAAATCAAGGTTGGTAATAATATTCCAGCGATCCAGCTGCGCCTGATTTATCGGGTTTGTTCCATGATAAAGGCCGGTCGGGTCGCCCAGGCCGATAGTGTTTGCGGTTGCAAAGATTCTAAAATGCTTATGTGGCTTTATTACGCTGTTTTGCTCAAGTAAAGTAAGTTTCCCGTTTGCCTCTAAAAGTTGTTGGATTACAAACATAACATCTGGTCTTCCTGCGTCATATTCATCAATGATAAGTGCGATAGGCTGTTTTAGGGCAAGAGGGATTATACCTTCCTGAAATGAAGTGATTTGTTTTCCTTCACTTAAGGTTATAGTATCACGGCCGATCAGTTCGGTTCTGGTAATGTGACCGTCAAGATTAATTCTAATACACGGCCAATTCAGTCTCGCTGCAACTTGTTCAACATGGCTTGATTTCCCGCTGCCGTGGTAACCGTTAATAAAAACTTTAAGGTTATGCTCAAAGCCCATAAGTATAGCTCTGGTTGTGTTTTCATCAAACACATAGCAATCATCTGTTTCAGGAACTAAATCGGATTTGCTGCTGAATTTATTTAATTCACCGAAATCAAAATCAAATAAACTTTTAGAATCTACTTTAATTTGTTCCATTAACTTGCATCCCTATATTGATCCAGCTTTTTCTTCAGCACCTTTATAGTTATGCCGAGAACATTAGCGGTTTTATCGTAATTTCCTTGAAATTTTTTCCAGGCATTTTCTATAGTTTCTTTTTCAGCCGCAGCTAATGTTTTTATTTCAATATTATCATTATTTACTATGGAATTATTGTAATCCGTAAGAGTTAATATTATGTCATTAGGAGAGATTTTTTCGTCTAAAGAGAGAAGTAATGCCCGGTGAATAGTATTTTCTAATTCTCTTACATTACCCGGCCAATTATAAGATAATAATTTTTCAGTTGCCTCATTCGACAGTTGCTTATAAGGGATAGAATTTAAGGCAGAAAACTTATTAAGGAAAACTTCCGCAAGGTCTAAAATATCATCTTTTCTTTCTTTTAAAGAAGGGAGCTTTAAATGAATAACGTTAAGTCTGTAAAATAAATCTTCCCTAAATCTCCCGGCTTTCACCTCCTCAGCTAAGTTTCTGTTTGAAGTAGCTAAGATTCTAATATCTAATTTTACCGGGGTACTTCCGCCGACTCTATATATTTCTCTTTCCTGTATTGCTCTAAGTAATTTTGCTTGAAGCCTTAACTCCATTTCACTTATTTCATCCAGTAGTATTGTCCCGCCCTGTGCCTCTTCAAATTTACCGATTCTGCGGTCAACGGCACCCGTAAATGCCCCCTTCTCATGCCCGAAAAGTTCCGATTCCAGTAAATTATCAGGGATAGCTGCGCAGTTAAGCGATATTAAATCTCTTTTACTACGTTTACTTCTATTGTGAATATATTTTGCTATAACTTCTTTGCCTACTCCCGATTCGCCTGTTATAAGAACGCTTGCCTCACTGGGAGAGATTTGGTCTGCTATTCTGATAGTTTCTTGAAATTCTTTTGATTTTGCAATCATCTTTGAAGGTTTATCACTTGTCGTAATCAATTCCAAAAGTGCAGAAATAATTTCTTCATCCGGTGGGAGAGAAATATATTCCTTAGCACCGGATTTAATAGCATATATAGCCTTTTCTTTATCAGCTTCGATTCCACAGGCAATCACCGGTATACTTATTCTTTCTTCTTTAAGGCTTTGGGTTAAAGATTTTATATCTTGTGAAACCTCAACCAATAATAAGTCCGCTCCCTTACCGGAGCGCAATGCCGCCAGAGCAGCTTTAATATCGGAGACATGAAAGATTTTTGCTCCACGTTTAGCCGCAATTTTACTTGCAGTAACTATCTGTTCACTCATTCCACCAATTACAATTAGTCTCATTGCTTACCGGTTCTAATGTTAGGATTATATAAAGATACTATATAAATAATTCAGATCTTTCAAATATTATAAACAACTTTAGAGTGTTTAGAAGTAGCATTGCTAATCTGAGTGTTTCCATTAGTAATCAAGATGTATTTTAACGTACTAAATATCATATAAAATGCTATGCATATTAAAATATGCAGCACAGCAGTACTACTTAACCCTAGAAATTTTATCGAAAAACCTACTTGCTCCAAACAACTGGCAAGTACTAATAAAAAAATTCCTAAAATTCCGGGTATAATTTTTTTTGATAAATTATTAGCAAAGCAAACTAAAAATATAACAAGCATATTAAAAGCAGCCATGCTGTAATAAAGAACCGCTATTACAAATTCACTACTTACTTCAACTACGGCTATAAAATAAAGTACTAAGGTTAGAATAGAAAAGATAAACATAATATAGGTAAATAATCTTGAGTTAAACATTGCCGCACACATATTCCAAGTAATGGCGACCGCTACTCCCAGGCAAACTAAATTCATATAATTCAGCGTCATTTTTAATAAATAATTTTTGCTATTAATCAGCACTCCTTCGTTTACTAAACCAAGTGAGGTTGAGATACTTATAAGTACTAAAAAAGAAATGATTAAATTTTTTAAAACCCGGTTCGTTGTTTCAATTTTATAAAAATCGATACTATAATATATGCATTGGACAACCAATACACTTAAAATTAAAATTATATCTATATACATCATAAATACTAAAAATACTTTTCCTTATTAGCAGAATTTTTTCTTTTTTTCAACGGGGCAATTACATAATTATATTATTTTTTAATATAAGGAGTTAGGTAAGATTTAAATAATTTCTTGCCTTTTTAATTTGAACGGGATTATAATTATAAAGGAAGTTAGTTGAGGGCAGCAAAGTTTGTAAATTTGGTCAGGTCTGAAAAGAAGCAGCCATAGCAAGTTAAACTGGGTCTTAGCTAGCTTCCACCTCAAATTTTATTCTCTTATAAAAAAAGTTCTATTTTGCTATCTTACTTAATTGATATTGAAAGTTGTAGAATATTGATTATTATGCTTTCAAAAGCAGATATTTAGGTTCTCCGTATGAAAATTGTTATAAAGAAGAGTAATTTACAGAAAGCTCTTAATCATGTTCAATCAATAGTAGAAAAGCGTAATGCTATTGCAATGCTCGCGAATGTTAAGATTGAAGCTAAGGATAGCCGCCTTGCTTTCACTACTACGGATATGGATATTTCAATAACTGATTTAGTTGAAGCTGAGGTTGACCAACCTTATTCAACTACTATTCCAGTGCTTACATTATATGAAATTGTTAAAAAAATCCCTGAGGATGCTGATATAACTTTCGAAGCATCAGCAGATAATATCAATCAGATTTTAGTTAAGTTTGCTTCCAGTAAATTCACTTTACCTTGTTTGCCGGCGGAAGAATTTCCTAATTTTGAACTTGGTGATACTACCCATAATTTTAAAATTAGCTCCGGTGCCTTAAAACTTTTATTAACTAAGACCCGCCATGCTATTTCCAATGAGGAAACAAGATATTATTTAAACGGAATTTATCTTCATAGTATTGAATCTGAGGGCTCTGGATTATTAAGAGCAGTTTCAACCGACGGCCATCGATTAGCAAGAGCGGAGGTAGCGCTTCCTGAAGGAGCGAAAAATATACCCGGTATCATTATTCCTAAAAAAACCGTAAATGAATTAATAAAGCTCGTGGAGGATTTTGATGATGATATAAATGTCGGTTTATCGGTTAATAAAGCAATATTTGAGATCGGTAATTCAAAATTAATTACTAAGCTGATTGATGGTAAGTTCCCGGACTATACTCGAGTTATTCCGACTAATAATGATAAGCAACTGGAAATTTCCTGTAAAGATTTGATTAAGTCCATTGAGCTTGTTATCTCAGTCTCAAGCGATAAAACAAGAGCAGTTAAGCTTGATATCGAGCCGTCAAAGGTGGTGCTTTCGGCAAGCAGCGAAATGAACGGTAATGCAAGCGGAACACAAATGCTTGCGGCTAATTATAATCTTGAACCAATTTCGATCGGTTTTAATTCAAAATATGTTTTAGATTCCTTAAATACTATGGAGGGTGACACAGTCAGATTCCTGCTTTCCAATAGTAGCGGGGCGGTAATTGCGTTAGATAGCGCTGATGATAAAAGCCTCTATATATTAATGCCTATGCAGGTTTAATCTTTGACGATATCTAAGCTTACATTAACCGGTTTTCGTAATCACATAAGCTTAAATTTAAGTCTCAACAGTAATTTTGTAGTTATTTGCGGGCAAAATGGAGTAGGAAAGACCAATGTATTGGAAGCCATATCATTCCTTGCGCCAGGGAAAGGTTTTAGAAATGCCGGCTCAGAGGATATTTTTAATAAGAATGATAACCGGCTTAATGAATGGGCGGTGAGTGCTGAGCTTGAGTGCGGTTATGATGATATCCGGATTACAACCGGTTGTAAGCTGGATACTTATCAAAATATTTCCCGAAGAATTATAAAAGTAAATGATGAGCTATCATATAAATCTTCAGAGTTGCTGAATTATCTTAAAGTAATTTGGATAACTCCTCAGACTGATAGAATATTTTTAGAATCACCGGGGGTAAGAAGGAAATTTTTAGATAGGGTAACTTATAACTTCTTTCCATTGCATGCCTCTCATATAGTCAACTATGAAAAATTGGTCAGATCCAGGTTAAAGATTATTCAACAATCTAAATTTGATGAAATTTGGGTAGCAGCACTTGAAAAACAACTCGCTACATTAAATTTTCAAATTTATCAAAATAGAACTAATTGTCTTAACATGATTAAGGAGTCGCTTAATTTAAATTCAAGTAATTTTCTTAAGCCCTCTATCGGCCTGATTGGCAGTATTGATAATTTTCTTATAGATATAAAAAATAATGAAGTTGAACAAATCCAAGAAAAGCTGAAATCTAACAGAAGAACTGATGCTTTAAGCGGTAGAACAAATTTCGGTATTCATAAAAGCGATATAGAAGCTTTTCATCCCATAAAGCACATTAAGGCAGACCAGTGTTCTACGGGCGAGCAAAAAGCTATGCTAATTTCAATTATATTAGCTCAAATCAAATCTATAAAGCAAATTAGCTCCACCCCGGTGATTTTATTGCTTGACGAAGTATTTTCTCACCTTGATATAAATTTTAGACAAAACTTAATTGAAGAATTATTTGCGCTTGAAGTTCAAGCATGGATTACTACGGCTAATGAGCATATAATTGAAGAAATTAATTATAAAAAAAATGTAGTATTAATTTAGTCTTAAAGTTTTCAGCTGTATATAACCGCATAATTTTAGAGATCTGAAGGTTTAACAGTCCTTGCAAAACTAAGTGCATGAACTTCACGTGCACCGTTTTGTTTCAGCACTTTGGCGCACTCATTTATTGTACTGCCTGTGGTAATTACATCATCAATGACTATTATTACCTTATCTCTTATAGCCTCTCTATAATTCTCATTGATTACAAAAGCGCTTTTCATATTTGCTCGCCTTAACTTTTGATTAAGACCGCTTTGTGAAGGCGTATCTTTAATTCTCTTAACTAAGTCGGGAATTAATTTTAACTTCGTATTTTTGGCAAGTTCTTTAGCAAGCACTAAAGACTGATTAAATTTTCGCTTCCTAAGTCGCATTTTATGTAAAGGTACCGGCATAAGTATATCTTAATTTCTTATCAGTTCTTCCCCGGCTATAAGCATTAATTTGGAGATGGTAAATTTAGCCTGTAAATTATCATTATATTTAAAATCATAGATTAAATGGTCTGAATGCTGATCATAAACCAAAGCAGCCCTAATTTTTGAGTAATAAGTTTTAAACTTATTACAGGGGCAGGAGCTATTTTCAAAATAAGGTATACCGCATCTATCACAAATGTTTTCAACAATAAAAGAAAGCTTTGACCAACACACTGCGCATAAGCTATTATCTTCAAAAGTTTCCGTTTTACATAATAAACATCTTGGTGAGAAAACAATCCAAGTAATTATACTTTTCAATTTTTTGAGCATAAAAATGCAAGTATCCGACTATAGCATATTTGATAGAGAATTTTATAAACTAAATATAAAAAGATGTGTAAAAAATTTTAAAAAACATGATTTTCTGGTTAACGAAGTATCCGAAAATGTGGCCGAAAGAATTAGGGAGTTTTCAAAAAGGTTTGATAATGCTTTAATCTATGGTTTGTTTGACCGATCGGTTCTAGATGAAAAGATTGATATTAAAAGAGGGTTTCCTGTTTATGAGTTCACTCAAACCTATAATCAGGGTGAATGCATTGTATTTGATGAAGAATATAATACTTGCATTGAAGATAGTTATGATCTCATCATTTCTAACCTCTCTCTTTCCTTTGTGAATGATTTGCCCGGAGCATTAATTCAATATAAAAAAATATTAAAAAAAGGAGGGGTATTTATCGCTACTCTCTTCGGCGGAGATACTCTAAAAGAATTAAAAGATGTGCTGATAAAAACCGATAGTAAGTTTTACGGTGGAAGCAGGCCGCATATAATACCTTTTATAGACATTAAAGACGGAGCTGCATTATTGCAAAGAGCAGGTTTTACGCAAGCTATCTCGGATTCATTTAATATAATTGGTAGATATTCATCTATATTCAACTTGCTTAGAGATATAAAAGGAATGGGGCAGAGCAATTGTCTAAGCGCCAGAAGTAAAATTATATTGCCTAAAAACTACTTTTCTGAAGCTGAAGAAATATATAAAAAAGACTACAATCTTGAAGCAACATTTGAAGTTATAACAATAACGGGTTTTAAAGCTTAATAAATACCTTGTTAAACTCATTGCATAATAAGTAATTTTATACTAAAAATCTCTTACAACATAATTTAAATCATCAATGTAATTTAATCATGCTTTCAAAACTTTTAGGTCTTTTTTCCTCTGATATGGCTATTGATCTCGGTACTGCTAATACTTTAGTTTATGTTCCAAAAAAAGGTATTGTTCTTAATGAGCCATCAGTGGTTGCATTGCTTAATGACAGAGGGAGTAGTATTCCTTATGCATTCGGTAGTCAAGCTAAGATGATGCTGGGAAAAACGCCGGCTGAAATTAATGCATTCAGGCCGCTTAAAGACGGCGTAATTGCTGATTTCAAAGGCGCCGAGGAAATGATTAAATACTTCATAAATGCGGTTCATAACAAACGTAGTTTCTTTGCACGTCCTCTGGTAATAGTATGTGTGCCGTCCGGTTCAACTGCTGTTGAACGCAGAGCTATTCAAGATGCTGTAGAAAGTGCTGGAGCTAGAGATGTATTTTTAATTGAAGAGCCGATGGCAGCTGCAATAGGAGCTAATTTGCCGGTTACCGAGCCGACCGGTTCTATGATAGTTGATATCGGAGGCGGCACCACGGAGGTTGCGGTAATTTCTTTAGGCGGAGTGGTTTATGCCAAGTCGGTTAGGGTCGGAGGAGACTCTTTGGATGAATCGATCATTTCATATATCAGAAGATATCATAATTTATTAATCGGTGAATCTACCGCAGAGAAAATTAAGAAAGAAATCGGTGCAGCTTGCAGGCCTGAGGGTGAGCCTAGGACTATGGAGATTAAGGGTAGGGATTTAATAAACGGTATACCTAAGGAAATCGTGCTTTCCGAAGCACAAATTTCCGATAGTTTAGAAGAGCCGGTCAAGCAAATTATTGAAGCTGTCAAGCTGGTACTGGAATCCGCTCCGCCTGAGTTATCATCCGATATAGTTGATAGAGGAATAGCGCTAACCGGAGGAGGAGCTTTACTTAGAGGGCTTGATAAAGTAATCAGAGAAGCGACCGGTCTTCCTGTTTTTGCTGCTGAGGAGCCGCTGAATTGCGTAGCTATGGGTACCGGAAAAGTTCTGGAAAACTTTGAGGAATTAAAACATGTTCTTTTTAAACAAGATTAATTGGTCTAATGAATATAAAATATAATAATGAAGACCTGCTTTTTGCCGCACTTGGCGGAGCAGGAGAAATCGGCATGAACTGTTACGTTTACTACCATAAAGGTAAATGGCTCGTGGTCGACTTAGGCATCGGATTCGCCGATGAGTCTTTGCCGGGTGTGGAGATTATCGTACCTAACATTAATTTCTTAATTAAAAATAAACATGATATTGCCGGGCTTGTGCTTACTCATGCACATGAAGATCATATAGGTGCCGTGCAATATTTATGGCCGGAACTAGAATGCCCGGTTTATACCACTAAATTTACTTCTGCTGTGCTTAAAGCAAAATTAGCGGATGTAGGATTAGAAAACGAAGTAGATATCACGGAAGTGCCTGAAAATAGTAAATTTTCTGTTGGTCCTTTTGATATAGAATTTTTTAATATTACTCACTCCATTCCTGAAATGCACGGGCTTATGCTTAGGACTGATAAGGGTAATATATTTCATACCGGAGATTGGAAACTTGATATTGACCCTATTATCGGTAATGCAACTAATGAAGAAGCATTAAAGAAATTCGGTGATGAAGGTATTCTTGCCCTTGTATGCGATTCAACCAATATATTTAACCAAGGCAGCTCAATTTCAGAAGGGGAGCTTCAAAAGAGCCTTCAAGATATCATTTGCGGATTTAAAAATAACTTGGTTATTGTTACGACTTTTGCATCTAACATTGCGAGAATTCACTCAATTGCAAAAGCTGCCGAGTCTGCGAACAGAAGAGTTGTTTTAATCGGTAGATCGCTCTGGAGAGTATATGAGGCTGCTAAACAATCCGGATATTTAGAAGATTTGCATCCTTTCTTAACCGATAGAGAAGCTAAACACTTAAAGCGTGAGGAAATGCTTGTTATCTGTACGGGTTGCCAAGGTGAGCCGCTGGCGGCCACCAATAAGATTGCAAACCATATACACCCGAGCATAAAAGCACAAAAAGGTGATGCAATAATTTTTGCTTCAAAAATTATCCCGGGCAATGAAAAGAAAATCTTTAAATTATTTAATCAATTCTGCAAACTAAGAATGGAAGTCTTAACTGAAAAAGACCATTTTGTCCATGTATCAGGGCACCCTGCAAGAGATGATGTTGCAAGGATGTATGAATTGCTTAGACCACAAATTGCCATACCTATGCACGGTGAAGCCGTTCATTTACATGAACATACGAAATTTGCACTTGAGCACGGCGCTAAACAAGCTGTGGAAGTTGAAAACGGAGATGTGATCAGTATTGAAGAAAACGGGGCTAATAAAATAGGAACCGTAACCAGCGGTAGTTTAGCGATCGACGGTAACTATATTTTGCTGCCGGATTCTAAACTGATAAAAGCCAGAAGAAAAATGCGCGATGAAGGCTTAGTAATTATTACCCTCTTAATCAACAGTAAAAGAAAGCCTTTCAGTTTACCCCTCGTGGTAGCTCCGGGAGTGCTTGACGAAAAGGATGACAGTGAGGTTATTGATGCGATTAAAGAAGAAATTTTCAATCATGTGAGTAAAGGTAAATTCCGTCATAGAATTGAAATTGAAAAATACATAGTTTCTACGGCAAAAAGGATAGTGAAGGCAGAAGCCGGCAAATATCCCGAAATAATAGTTCAAATTGAGCAAATTTAGGAAGCACATGAAGATTAGGGTGGGCACAAGAGAGAGTCAGCTTGCTCTTGCCCAAACAAATATAGTTATAAATGAAATTAAAAAACATTATCCTGAAGCAGAGTTTGAAATCATAAGGATTAAGACTACAGGGGACATGTTGTACAATAAAAATTTAGCACTGATTGGTGGTAAGGGACTATTTCTAAAAGAAATTGAGGAGAGTTTGATCGCTTCAAAAATTGATCTTGCCGTTCATTCCATGAAGGATGTACCTGCGGTTTTACCCGAATCATTAATTATTGATAGCGTGCTAGAAAGAGAAGATGTGAGAGATGCTTTTATTTCCGATAAATATAATTCCTTGGAGCAGCTTCCGTTTGGAGCCGTGGTCGGCACCTCTTCTTCCAGAAGAAAAGCGGCAATTTTGAGTAAAAGGCCTGATCTGATAGTTAAAAACTTTAGAGGAAACGTAATCACCAGGCTTGATAAGTTGGCAAAAGGTGAGGTTGATGCAACCATTCTTGCTTATGCAGGTTTAAAGAGGTTAGGACTGGAAAAGGTTGCAAAATATATTTTTGATTGTAAGGAAATGTTACCTGCAATTGCGCAAGGCGCAATCGGAATTGAAAGAAGAGTAGCTGATGAAAAAATGGCTGAAGTAATCGCAAAAGTGAACCATACGGAGACCATGACTTGTATTACGGCTGAAAGATCATTCTTATACCACCTCTCCGGGGATTGTACTACGCCTATCTCTGCTTATGCTACTTTAGCGGGTGAGCAACTAAGCCTAGTAGCGCAGCTCGCTGAAAGTGACGGCACAATATTATATTCTTCCTCGCAAACGGGTAGCAAAAAGCAGGCCTTAGAGATTGGTAAAGCTGCTGCCGATGAAATTAAGAATAAATCTGGTATTTTAAATTAATACTAAATATATTTATTAATTAGTATTAATTTATTAGCTACAAAAAAGGGGAGTAGGTAATGAGAGAAGCTAGAGTATTATATGAGCAACCGGCAAAAAGGAAATCGACTTTAGTATGCTTTGATTTTGATCAAACAATATTAAACGAGCATTCTCATAATCAAATTAAATGTAAGCAACTAAGTAATTTTAGTGAACATATTGAAGCGGATTACCTAGGAGAACTAATAAATCAAGAGCCTGATGGAGTGTTTAAAAATAGAGAAAAATTACTGGAAACTTTTAATCTCTTCTTTGAGCAGGGGCATAATATTGCAATAACTTCTTTTACTGAATATAAATCTTTGATAATTCCTGTTCTGAAGTTTTTGGGATTATCGAAAGAACAGCTTAGTAAAATTCATGTTGAAGCTTGGTTGCCGAAAACACAAGATTATATGTCCAAGTTTGGTAAAAACGGGCATATCAGAAAAGCAATGGATCATTTCAAGGTTAATGAATATCAACTTGTTATGTTAATTGATGATAGCATAAATAATATTGAAATAGCTAAGCATAACAATATCAAAACAGTATTAGTTTCTACAAAACATAATCCTGACCCGGCATATCTGGATGAATCAGTTAAGCTTGGCGAAGAGCTTATAAAGCAAGCTACCGCAAAAGATAATGAGCCGGAGGTTTTGACTTCGAAAGAAAAAAATACTTCTTGGGTTGCAAGAGAGAACGTTCGAAATTATAACCAATTGGGTTCAAATCAATTAGGTTTAAATTTATAATTAAATAATGTAAAAAATAACAGGTGATAATATATTCGAATTTTTCATATGCAGAAGCTTGATCTCAAATTTTTTGAGCGCCCAACTTTACTGGTTGCTGAAGAACTAATAGGAAAATATTTTATATTTAATGATAAAAAGCTAATTATTACCGAAACGGAGGCATACATTGGCCGAGATGATGAGGCATGTCATGCGGCAAGGGGCAAAACTAAGCGAACGGAGGTGATGTTCGGTAGAGCGGGGTGCTTATATATATATTTTATATACGGCATGTATTATTGCATGAATGTAGTTACCGAAGAGGAAGGATCGGCAGCGGCGGTTTTAATTCGTGGAGCTTTGGATATAAGTAAGCCTGAGCAGAAGCTCCTAAACGGCCCGGGTAAACTTTGTAAAAATTTATCAATTGATAAAACTTATAATACTTTAGATATAGTAGAAAACGACCGAATTTATTTCTTAGGTTCCGACTTAAAATATGAAATACAATCTACTCCGAGAATAGGGATCTCTAAAGCAAAAGATAAGCCCTGGAGGTTTATTGCAAATCTCTGAATAAAAATTTTTGCATTTGTTTCATGACGAGTGGAATTGCACTAAAATAAGGGTAGCCGTCTTTATTATATATATTAAGCCAGGATTTAGTTAAAACTTCCAAAGAAATAAGTGAATGAATATCAGTTTCCTTTTTAGTATCAATAAGATCAAAAAAGTCAGCTATTTCAGTTCCTATAATTTTTGAGGTTCCAACCACAGCATACTCTTTAATCATGGTATCTAAAAATATATTATTCTTCGGCATTAGCCATTTTTCATCATTTCTTAAAATTGCCTCACAAACCGGTTTAGAAAATTCCTCAGTAGATTTTTTTAATTGGAAGTACAGCCCACTTGAAAATATATCCATTTGCTCATGTGGAATGAAAGCATCGGGAAAAATATAAAGTTTAAGAAGTTCAAGAATATTATCAACCGAATCAATTGCTGCAGCAGAAATCCCAGCTCCGAGTTTTTTGCCGGTTATAGGAGATATATTTATACCTAAGATTGCCGCTCCGGCTGATAAGCGTGTATTTGTAATAAAGCGTTTAAACGCGATTATGTTATTAGCTTTAAATCCAAAATAATTTATTATGTCTTGGCTATTAATTTCTAATAAATCTTCTAACATCTTTATAAATATTAAACTGGAAGTCAGATGTGGATTAGAATAAACGCTAATAATGAAAAGAGTTATTGATCCTAAAGTATTTAAAGATTCATAACTTGGTAAAAAGCTTCTTATATACTCTTCACTAAGATGTGAATTTAGTTGTTCGGTTAATGAGGGAGTATTATTGGCAAAAATATCTAAATACTGATTAATGTCAGAGGAGGTAACGGTTTTATGACAATTTAAAATATTATCGTATTCTGGGGTATGAAAGTATATTTCTAATATTTCATCTTGTAATATATTATCAGTAGTTGCACTATATGCATCATCTATATTTTGATTATTTTCCATTATATCTTATAAAATCCGTTGCCGTTTTTTTATTTTATTTAAAAAATATGTATTTTATGTAATTAAAGTATTTTTTGCTCAAATGAGTTTGAGCAATTTTGCACCATGTTAGGACATGTTGTCAATAGGAAGCTTGATAAGAATTTATTTCAGTCAAACTAGGGAAAGTTTAAGCAACCAGCTTTGCAATTGAATAAGCTGCAGTTGCTGCAATGCCGCCAATGAAACAAGTATGTAGTGCTGATTTAAGTACGGATACTCCGGTACACGCACCTTTAAAAGCTCCGAATCCTAATAGTGCTATAGTTGTTGCAACTACCGAAATACTTAATGCCTTTTCAATACTACTTGTAAACATATAAGGTGATAATGGAACGAATCCTCCTATTGCATAAGCGGAACCTATTATAAACGGGCTTATTACCTCTCTGTTTTTATCAGGTTTCTCCAAATTTAATTCGAAACGCATCATAAAATCGCGCCATTTTTTCGGATCCTTTCTTAAAGAGTCCACAATAAGTTTTTTACTTTCAATCTCAGTAATCCCGAAATCTTCTATAATTGCTTCCACTTCCTTCGCCTCTATTTCCGGAACTTCTTCAATTTCTTTAGTCTCTCTGGCAAGCTCAGTCTCATAATGTTCCCTTTGAGTTTTCGCCGCCAAATATCCTCCCATCCCCATTGCTATTGTTCCCGCAGCAATCTCGGAAACCCCTGCAATCACAATGATATTCGAACAATCTATGGCACCGCTTAAGCCTGCAACAAGTGCAAAAGGGACGGTAAGACCATCTGCCATACCTAATACAAAATCCTGAAGATAGACCGAAGACTTAGAATGATGTTCTTGATGAAATTCACTATTTGATTGCAGCATACTACTAAAGTTAATAAACCTTTAAACGCTGAAGGTTAGAAATTTATAAGCATTTGTCAATAAGTAACTATGATTAAAGTTTTTTTAATAAATAAATTTTGTATAAAGATTTAGCTTGGTAAGGTTGTGCTTGACTTTAATCATCGTTTTATGTAAAAAGCTACTTTAAAGTAATTCAAATTTTTGAGATATTAATTAAATGGCAAATCATAAGTCTGCAAAAAAAGCTCATTTAACATCATTAGACAACAGAGCTAGAAATAAATCTGTGCTTAGCAGAATCAAAACTTTTATAACAAAAGTTGAAAATCTTATTACTTCAAATGATTCTAAAGAAGCTGAGCTGGCTTTAAGAAGTGCTGAATCGGAAATCATGAAAAGCGTTACAAAAGGTGTTTTAAAGCTTAATACCGCAGCTAGAAAAGTAAGTAAGCTTACTAAAAGAGTTAAATCAATGTCACAAGCTGCTTAATGAGTATTAAAAGTTGTTGAGGAAAGGTTTAAAAAATAATTCTCAACTTGCTTTTATAATTCTCTCAACGGTTTTATTAGTTTTTAGGTTATTTGCAATTAAAGTGAATAACCTTGAACTTTATGCTGATGAAGCCCAGTATTGGGTTTGGGCTCAGCACCCTGATTTCGGTTATTATTCTAAGCCTCCCCTTGTTGCATGGTTAATTGCTTTTTCTACTAAGTTGTTTGGTAATTGCGAATTTGCAATTAGGGTTTTTTCTCCCTTTCTTCATTTTATTACCGGGTTCATAGTTTATCTGATCGGGAAAAATTTTGGCAATAAAGTAGCCTTTCTGTCGGGTTGTGTATACATCACAACACCTGCTATATTCGTCTCTTCATTTATAATGTCAACTGATCCCGTTTTGATGATATTATGGGCACTTTCGTTTTACTTTTTCCTTAACGCATTAAATAGTAATAAATTTATCTATTGGGTATTATGCGGGGTGGCATCAGGCTTAGGAATGCTGGCAAAATATAATATGCTTTTCTTTTTGCTGTCTGCATTTTTATATATGTTTTATATAAGCAAATCTTTTAGATTTGTTTACTCCAAAAATTTTATAGCGGCTTTAATATCGGCTCTTCTAATTTTTAGCCCGAATTTACTCTGGAACATTAACAACATGTTTGTAAGTTTTATGCATACTGCTGATTTAGTGCAAGGGGATCCGAGTAGTAAATTCAATTTTAAAAAGTTAGCTGAATTTTTCTTCGCACAGTTCGGTGTATTCGGCATAATTACTTTCGGTTTTCTTAATGTTTCCGCCTATCTTTGGTGGAGAGGTAAACTCAATGATAACTATAAGATACTGTGCTTCTTCTCTATCCCGATTCTATCCTTTATGTTAATTATCGCCTTCATTTCCAGGGCGCATGCAAATTGGGCGGCTCCGATTTATATAACCTCTTCCGTTTTAGTAGTATTAACGGCTAAAGATTTAAATAAATTAAATTTAATAAAATTCAGCATAGGGCTACACCTTGTTGTCGGTTTGGGTATAATGTTTTATCAGCCTTTATGCCAAAAATTTGGTATGAAAATAGCGCCTAAATATGATGTTTATAAGCGCTTAAGGGGCGGAGAAGAGCTGGGGAGAAATATATTAAGAATTAAAGGAGATTATGATACTGCTATAATTGCAGTAGATACGAGAAAGGATTTATCATTGATAAATTATTATACTAAGCAAAGCAAAGTAGAAATTGTGAAGTGGAATCCTACCAAACGCATCTCGGATTATTATGCATTAACTACTGATGCAAATAAATTTATCGGTCAAGATATGTTAGTCGTGTTTCAATATTCTGATGAAGAAAGAAGGCTGAGTGATGAAAAATATTTAAGGAATTACGCAGAAAAGGTAAAGTTTATCGAGGTACTTGATAACTCTACTGCTCCTTCTCACCCTAAATACCAAATCTTTTATTTAAAAAAATTTAAAGGGTACTAATGATGTTAAATAAAATTATATTTTTAACAATATTTACTATTATAGCTATAGTGTTTTATAGAAATGGAAATATAGACTTGGCAGTTTCAGGTTATTTTTATGATCATTTACGTGGATTCTATTTAAAAGAAAGTTTGTTTGCAAAATTTACCCATAAAGTTGTGCCGTTAATTGTATGTATCTTTATTACGGGAGCAGTAATTTTGGGGACTAGAAAACTTTTAAAAGTAAAATCAGTAAACCCAAAACATTATATAAAAATTATTTATGTAATGTTAGTATGTATTACAGGTCCCGGTATAATAGTAAATATGGTGTTTAAAGAAAACTTCGGCAGGGCAAGGCCGGTCCAAGTTGAGGATTTCGGCGGAGCAGCAAAGTTTACTCCTGCATTTGTCATTGCTAATCAATGTAACACTAATTGCTCGTTCGTTTCTGGTCATGCATCAATAGGGTTTGTCTTTTTTGCTTTTGCCTTTATTAATAAGGGTAGAAAACGCATGATTTATAATATTTTAGCAATTAGCTTAGGTCTTATATTCGGTTTCGGGCGAATTATTCAAGGTGCACATTTTTTAAGTGATGTTATATTTTCAGGGGTCTTTGTATATATCACGGCATATGTTTTAGCTTTACTTATTTTGCCTAAGGAAGAAACTTCGTCTACATCTTAAAAAATTATTTTATACACTGTTAACTTTTTGTTAATAAATGCTTAAGTATACTATTTATTAAATAGGAATTAATAGTTGCATACCTGTAGTGAAAGAATTTAGTAAGAATAAAAAATTAATTATCAGCTATACAATCCCAATTATTTTAGTAATTCTAGTAGGTATTTATTACCTAAAAGAGGCCGGATACGTTGGGACTGATAACGCTTATATAAAAGCAGGAAAAATATATATCAGCTCTGAAGTAAACGGGAAAGTAGTAAACATAGCGGTTAAAGAAAATGAAAGAGTTGAAAAAGGGAGAGTTTTAATAACCATTGATGATGAGCCGTACCATATTGCTTTAAATCAGGCTAAAGCTAACCTTGATAGTACCATAAACGGTATAGAAGTATTAAAGGCACAGTATCTTGAAAATAGTGAAAGCTTAAAGCTTGCATCAATGAATAAAGATTACGCGCGGCGTGAGTTTTATAGAGCATCCGAACTTGCAAAGAAGCGTGCCGGAACTGAAGCTCAAGTAGATGCGGCCGCCAATAAACTCAATGGAACCAAGCAGCAGATTGCCATACTTGAGCAGGAGAAGAGACAATTAATAATTAATTTATCAGGTGACCCTCTAATTTCAGTTGAAAAGCACCCCAAATACATTGAAGCTAAAGCAAGCGTTGATCAGGCGGAACTAAATTTAAAGCGCACAGTATTAAGAGCTCCTAATAACGGCATAGTTAGCCAAGTTAGCACACTAAGTGTCGGAGACTATGTAGCAACCGGTTCATCTCTCTTTAGCATCGTGCTTTTGGATGATATTTGGGTTGAAGCGAACCTGAAAGAAACCGATTTAACGAATGTTAAAGCAGGACAAAAAACTAAAGTAATAATCGATACTTTTCCTAATTTGAAAGTAGAAGGTGTGGTTGAAAGTGTGGGTGCGGCAAGTGGCGCCGAATTTAGTATACTTCCTCCGCAAAATGCTACCGGAAATTGGGTGAAAATAGTGCAAAGAATACCGGTGCGTATATCAATTGAGCAGCCTGATAGCACTTTACCTTTACGTGTGGGTATGAGTGCAGTAATTGAGATTGATACTAAATCTTCGGTGGAATAAGAGATGAGAGTAGGGATACAAACACTCTTATCCAATCAGATATTAGTAACAATTTCAGTAATGCTTGCAGCTATAATGCAGACATTGGATACAACGATTGCAAACGTTGCCCTGCCTTATATGCAAAGTATATTATCCGCGACTCAGGATCAGATTACCTGGGTTTTAACTTCTTATATCGTTGCCGCGGCAATAATGACTTTGCCCACCGGTATATTAAGTATTAAGTTAGGTAGGAAGAAATATTTTATATGGTCAATAATTGGGTTCACGGTTTCTTCCATGTTATGCGGAACTGCTTTATCTTTAACTGAAATGGTTTTATTCAGGATGTTGCAAGGAGTGTTCGGTGCGGCACTGGTTCCCCTCTCTCAAGCAATTTTACTCGATAGCTATCCTAAAGAAAAGCACGGAGTTGCCATGGCTATGTGGGGTTTCGGCATTATGGTCGGTCCTATACTAGGGCCTACACTTGGGGGATATTTGACGGAATATTATAGTTGGCGTTGGGTGTTTTTTATAAATTTACCCTTTGGTATTTTAGCCTTGCTTGGAGTTATTGTTTCAGTTGCTGATGAAGCAAAATCGACTAACCAAAAATTTAATATTTCCGGGTTTTTACTTGTCAGCATAGCTGTCGGAGCACTGCAATTGATGCTGGATAGGGGGGAGATAAAAGGTTGGTTTTCTTCAACTGAAATTGTTATTGAAACTGCAATCGCATTTTTTGCATTTTATCTTTTTATCATGCATCTGTTTAACTCAAAAACACCTTTTATAACTCCCGGCCTGTTTCTTGACAGAAATTTTGTAGCAAGCGTAATCATGGTTTCAATAATAGGTATAATTTTATACGCTTCATTATCGCTACTCACACCTTTTCTGCAAAGCTTAAAAGGTTATCCCGTATTAACTACCGGCTTGGTGCTTGCGCCGAGAGGGGTAGGGACTATGGTAGCAATGATTATAGTCGGGCGTTTAATTACTAGGGTTGATACACGAATGCTTATTACCTTTGGGTTAGTTTTAATTTTATTTTCACTATGGCAAATGATAAACTTCTCGCTGGACGTTAATATCTCGCCTTTAGTTGAAAGCGGCTTAATTCAAGGCTTCGGTTTCGGCTTTGTATTTGTTCCTTTAAGTACTATTGCTTTCTCAACAATTAATTCCGCCCAAAGAACGGAAGCTGCTTCATTATATAGTTTAATGAGAAATATCGGAAGCAGTGTCGGTATATCGATATCAACCAATATTTTAGCGGAAAAAACGCAAATGATGCATGCCGTCATCTCAGAAAGTATAACACCGTTTAATCACCTTCTTCATTCTTCTTTATTCCCAAGCGCGTGGGATATCAATACTATAAAGGGACTGGCCAGTCTTAATAATGAGATTACCAAACAAGCGCAGTCAATTGCATATATTAACGACTTTGCATTCTTAATGTATATTTGTGCAGCCTCTCTGCCGCTTGTGCTTTTACTAAAAAAAACCGAGATAGAGAAGAAAGCGGATATAAGTGCAATCGCTGATTAAGACTGGCATTTCGGGCAGTAAAAGGTTGACCTGCCGGCCATTTTATTATTTAAAATTACTTCTTCACATATGTAACATTCTTGGCCTACTCTTCCATAAACCTTAAATTTATGTTGAAAGTAACCGATATCACCGCTTGACCTAACATAGTCCCTTAAAGTTGAACCGCCGGATTCTATAGCTTCAAATAAAATTATTTTAATCATTTCACAGAGAGTTGCAATTTCTCCCTCGTTTAATGATTTAGCTGCACGGAGAGGGGAAATCTTAGCTCTAAATAAGCTTTCCGCCGCATAAATATTACCTACGCCCACAATTAACGAGGCATCCATAAGCAAGGGCTTAATCGGAGCTGCTCTGTTTTTAAATATTTTATGTAAATAGCCCGGATTAAGGGCAGGGGTTAGCGGTTCGACCCCAAGGTTTTTGAATAGATTATGCGTATTGATTTCCGACCCCGGTATTACTGTATAAAGCCCGAACCTTCTTGCATCATTAAAAATTAATCTATTATCACCAGTTAAGTCAATTTCAAGGTGATTATGTTTATTATTATGAGTCTCAGTATTTAAAAGAATTTTACCGGACATTCCTAAATGAATTACTAATATATTTTCGTCCTCAAGGTGAATTAATATATATTTTGATCTTCTGGTGAGATCAGTAATTCTCTTATTTAAAAGTAAGTTGCAAAAGTTTGCGGGAGGGGTAATTCTAAACTTTTTACCTGAGGTATTAATGCTTAAAATTTTCTTACCAATTATAGGATAGAGAGAGTTTTTTACAGTTTCAACCTCAGGTAATTCAGGCATTTTATATCTCTATTTAATTAACTTTTGCTCTTCCTAATGATATATAAGTGAACCCTGAGCTACTCATTTCTTCTCTTGAATAAATATTCCTCAAATCAATTATTATCGGCTGTTGCATGCACTTCTGTAATCGGTGAAGATCAAGGGTTTTAAACTCAGCCCATTCGGTAATTATACAAAGTGCTTCCGCATTGTTTGCTGCGGTAAATAAATCATTACAATATTCGATACGATCGCCGAATATCTTCTTAGCTTCTTCCATACCTTTAGGGTCATATGCCTTAATTATAGCCCCCTTATTTTTAAGCACATTTATAATATCTATACTTGCGCTATCGCGCATATCATCAGTTTCAGCTTTAAAAGTCAGACCCAAGATTGCAATAGTCTTGCCGTTGATATCACCATTTAAGGCGGATATCACTTTACTTGCCATTTTTCGCTTACGTCTATCATTTGAATCGATGACCGCATTAATAATTAAACTTGGGATAGAAGCATCATTTGCCGTTTTCGCAAGGGCAAGAGTATCTTTCGGGAAGCATGAGCCGCCATATCCCGGACCCGGTTTTAAGAAGTGCTTACCGATTCTTTTATCTGATCCTATTCCGTTCGCAATATCTTCAATATTTCCGCCGAACTGCTCAGCTATATCGGAAATTTCATTAATAAATGCTACCTTCATAGCAAGGAATGCATTCGCGGCATATTTAATAATTTCAGCGGTGCTGTTATCTGTAAACTCAATATGTGTATCATTTGTTATGACAGGAGCATAAAGTTTTCTGGCGATTTCTTTTGATTCCTCGTCCATAGTGCCGATTACTATCCTATCAGGATAAAAGAAATCATTTACCGCCGAGCCTTCACGAAGGAATTCAGGGTTGGAAATAATACTGAATTTTAAATCCCGCCTCTTTTCTTCCAACGTTTTTTTAACCCTATTTGCGGTACCCACCGGAACGGTTGATTTTATAATGATATACTTATTATGGCTTACGTATTTTGCTATATCTTCCAACACCGAATCCAAGTAAGTCATATTAGCGTTGCCGTCTTTAGCGGCAGGAGTCCCGACTGCTATTACTAAAATATCTGCTTTATCAAGTAATGATTTATCAGTTGAAAAATGTAAGTGACCGTTTTTATTATTTTTGATTACCAGTTCTTCTAAACCCGGTTCGTAAATCGGGATTACACCTTCTTTGAGGGCATTAATTTTAGTAACATCATTATCAATGCAATTGACTTCAATACCGAAGTTGGCAAAACATGTGCCTGCAACCAACCCAACATAACCTGTGCCTATAACCGTAACTTTCATATAAAATATTTAATATAAAATTATTTTTGCAGATTAATAGATTTTTATTTTATTAGCAATTTTAGAATGATTTAAAACCATTTATTCTCTATAATTACGGATGTAAAAGATATAAACTGCTTATAAAATAATCTGCATGAAAATTAAAAGACTAACCGAAAAGACAATTAATAGAATAGCAGCGGGAGAAGTTATTGAAAGACCCCTTTCAGTGATTAAGGAGCTGGTAGAAAACTCAATAGATGCCGGTGCAAAGAATATAGTTATTGAGATTGAACGGGGAGGAAGGAACCTAATTATAATCACTGATGACGGGGAAGGGATTACTAAAGATGACCTTTTACTTGCTATTGAGCGCCATGCAACCTCAAAACTAAGTGAAGATGATATTTGCAATATAAATTTTCATGGTTTCAGAGGGGAAGCTTTGCCATCGATTGCTTCAGTTAGCAGAATGAAAATTACCAGCAGGCATATAACAAAAGACGAGGCATGGCAGATTGAAGTTTTAGGCGGTGAGGTACAGAACTTAGTTCCGGCCGGCTTAAAACAGGGTACCGTAGTAGAAGTTAGGGATTTATTTTATTTTACGCCCAATCGGCTTAAGTTTTTAAAATCCGAAAGTTCAGAAATTAGCGTATGTACTGATTTGATAAATCGTTTCGCGCTTTGCCATGCAAACATTTCTTTTAAGTTTATTTCAGACGGAAGAGTAGTATTAAATTATAAACCGAACCAAACCGACCTAAGCGGAGAGGATACCAGGGTAGGGGATATACTCGGTGCAGACTTTTTAAAAAATTCAGTAAAAGTAAGTTTTAGCCGGGATTATTTATCATTTAAAGGATACACTTCACTTCCCACCTATAGCAGAAAGACTTCAGTAAATTATTTAACCTATGTAAATAGAAGAATAATTAGGGATAAATTTTTTATAGGAGCCGTAAAAGCAGCTTATAATGGGCTAATACCACATGATAGATATCCTATGATTGCCCTATTTTTAGAAATTGACCCGTATGAAGTTGATGTTAACGTGCACCCGACTAAAGCAGAGGTACGCTTTAAGGATGAAAACTTTATTCGCGGGACTTTAATTTCCGAGATAAGAAAGGCAATTGCACAGGCAAGCGCTCCTCAGGCAAGTGGTGAAATAAATCCGTCTAAACTATATCATCCCCAGATTAATCTCTTACCACCAAGGCCGATAGTTCAGTCTTCGCTTAATATTAATCGATTTGTAGATGAAAGACCTCAGGCTAAAACTTTTAGTAATAATTTTAATCGTGAGGTTAGCACATCACAAATACATGATTCGATAACTGATAGCTTTAGGTCTGTAAACTTTGAGGTTGTGGAAAATAAATCGGTAGAAAAAGCGGAAGAGTCGAGTAGTAGTAGCGATTCTTTTCCCTTAGGTTTTGCTAAATGCCAAATCAATAATACCTTTATTATTTCGGAAAGTAAGGACGGGTTTATTATAGTTGACCAACATGCAGCACATGAGAGACTGGTGCTGGAAAAGATGAAAAAGGCAATGCAGGAAAATAGGGTAAAAAGCCAACCGTTACTCGTCCCGGAAGTGGTTGAGGTTGGGGCAGCCATGGCTGAAAAGATTCTGGAATTTTCTCTAAGCTTAAGAAAATTCGGTATTGTGATTGAAAGAAACGGGTTATCTCAGATTTTAGTCAGGGAAGTGCCGTATTTGCTTGGTAAGCTTGATATTAGAGGCTTTATCTTTGACCTGGCTGATAATATTTCGGAATATAATACAATTACAAATCTCGATGAAAAGCTTGATGAGATATGCGGCAATATTGCCTGCCATTCAAGTATAAGGGCAGGAAGAAAGCTATCCGTTGAGGAAATGAACGCAATACTAAGGGAAATGGAAAATACACCGTTCTCCTCGCAATGTAATCACGGTAGGCCAACTTTCAGGAAATTGACTCTAAAAGAACTTCATAATATGTTCGAAAGAACTTAATTATAAGTTTTAGGATAAATTTTAATATTAGCTTTAAAATTAACTTTAAGTTTTGGAAATATAATTTTAATATTTATTTACTTCTATATTTATATATAAATCTATATAATATAACAAATTAACAAATCGAATTTAATAATATGAAAAATAATACTCGGAAAAACTATTTACGTAAATTAGTAGAAGAATTTAAAGTTGTATGGATGAAAGGAGATATTAATGAGATTGATAATTTTATAGAAAATTATTCTAAATCTCTTAAAGACTTTAATTACTTTGTAGAGTGTTTAGAAAAATTACCCGAACTTTTTAAAAAAACTGTTATTTTATTATCTGATACTCATGATGGTTTGTTTTGTTATATTACAGAAAATACAGTGATAAATGGAAATTATAAATTATTGAAACTATGCTTAGAAGCTAATAAATCATTAAATCATATCAATGTGAACTATGATTATAACGGGGATGATGTAAAACCGATACTTCACCGTGCGGTTATCTCCGGTAGCATTGATTGTGTAAAGTTGCTACTTGAAGAAGGTGCAAATCCATATTTAAAAGATTATAAGGGGAGAATCCCGATCAATTATTCAAAAGATGAAGGCATAACAGAACTTTTACTTTCATGGATGAAAAAAGAACAAACTTCCAATAAACGTGATAGAGAAGACTTTGAAGGTTCTGATAAGAAAGAAGAAAACACTTCTAGTAAAAGAGTGAAAAGTGAAGAATGTTGTGAAGAGTTAGATTCTAAACAACGTGATGAGCAGATTGAAAAAAGGCGACTTGCAGCTGCTGCTGAAACACACAGTCAAGATATTACAAAATTTTTCAAGCCTCAAGATAAATCCCCGGTTGGTAAACATTCCGAAAGAATATCTAAGGAAAGTGAGGGCAAAGGTAAAGAGAAGGCTCTATAGAGTTATATGCGCTGTTTTTATACTTAATTTTTAATAAAAAGTCGGAATTTGTTTTATTGCCGACTTTTTTTATTCAGACTTTTTGCCGGTAAATGTACGAAAATTTTTCACATTAGTTAAATGCTTTTTATAAGTTTCGGAGAATTTATGGCCGCCGAGCCCGTCAGCAACAAAAAACAAATCCTTGGTATTAGCTGGGTGCAACACGGCAGCAATTGACCTAAGCCCCGGGTTCGCAATCGGGGTAGGCGGAAGCCCTTTTACTTTATACGTATTATATAATGAAGCGCTTTCCAGATCTTTATAAGTAAGACGTTTAGGAAAGGGCTCAACCCCGCCAGTCATGCCGTAAATTACTGTAGGGTCAGCTTGAAGCGGCATATTTATTTTTAAGCGATTAAGATAAACTCCGGCAACCAAAGGCTTTTCCGCATTTATACCGCTTTCCTTTTCAACAATAGAAGCTAGGGTTAAAAGTTCGTTAACATCTTTCAAAGGAATAGGTAAAGCTGAGGTAGAAATAAATAAGGTTAAGTGTTTCTCCATGCTTGAATGCATTCTTGCCAAAACGGATTCTTTTTTGGTACCGTATTTATATGAATAAGTTTCAGGTAACAAATAGCCTTCTTTATATTTCTCTTTATTTATACTGCCGCTTAAGCCATAGCTGTTATCTAATATTTTAAATACTTGGGAATTGGTTAACCCTTCGGGAATAGTAACTTTATGTATAATTACCTCCCCTCTTGTCAGCTTATGAATTACTTCTATCATCTTCATCCCGGCTTCAAACTTGTATTCTCCCGATTGTAAATATTCTTTTTTAAATGAATGTGCTTTGGAAAGTAGGATGAATAAGAGTTTGCTTTTAATTACATCTTTTTTATGAAGTAAATCAGCGATTTGATTGATTGAATAGTTCTTAGGAATTATGACAATTTTTTCTTGATGTACATGCGTTTTGTAAAACGTATTGTGATAAGAATAAACCACTGCTGTAATAAGTAGTAGTTTAAATATAAGATATATAATAAAAAATTTCTTTAACTTAGAATGCATTAAACTTTTTTAAATAATAAGCTGGCATTTGTTCCACCAAAACCAAACGAGTTTGAAAGCGCAACCTCAATTTTCTTTTCTTTTGCCGTATGGGCAACTAAATCAATATCACAACCTTCGGATGGATTATCAAGATTTAAAGTTGGAGGAATTATCCCATGCTGCATGCTAAGTATTGAAAAAATTGCTTCAACGCTTCCTGCTGCCCCAAGTAAATGTCCGATTGAGGATTTAGTTGATGACATCATCAGCTTATAAGCATGATCTTTAAACAATGTCTTAACCGCATTTAATTCGATTATATCTCCAAGCGGAGTAGAAGTGCCGTGAGCATTTATGTACCCCACTTCTTCCGGGTTAATTTCAGCTTTTTTCAATGCCATTTGCATAGATCTTAAACCGCCGTTACCGTCAGGCGCCGGAGCGGTCATATGATATGCATCACCGCTTAAACCATACCCGACCACTTCGGCATAAATCTTAGCGCCTCGCTTTTTGGCGTGCTCATATTCTTCAAGTACCACAACACCCGCACCTTCACCCATAACAAAGCCGTCACGGGCTTCATCCCAAGGTCTGGAAGCTTTTTCAGGCGTATCATTGAAATTAGTTGAAAGTGCTTTACAAGCATTAAAGCCTGCAATACCAAGCCTGCAAACTGCAGCTTCGCTTCCGCCGGCAACCATTACATCAGCATCACTTAAGGCAATAAGCCTTGCTGCATCTCCGATCGCATGTGCACCGGTGGAACATGCTGTTACAACGGCATGGTTAGGACCTTTAAATCCGTATTTTATTGAAATATGACCTGAGGCCAGGTTTATAAGGGAAGCGGGAATGAAAAAGGGACTGACTCTGCGTGCACCTTTTTCAGCTAAAATATTAGCTGTTTCCTCAATAACCGCTAACCCTCCGATACCGGAGCCAATTAATACTCCGGTCTGTTCTCTTTGCTCATCATTAGAAGGAACCCATCCCGCATCATCAACCGCTTGTGTTGCGGCCGCAATTGCATAATGAATGAATTTATCCATTTTACGAGTTTCCTTCAAAGGAATATATTTTTCCAGATCTAATCCGCATTGCTCATCTTTACCGGGAACCAGGCCGGCAATCCTGGTATTTAGGTCAGATGTATCAAATAGCTCAAGGGGAATTTTTTTAATTCCGGATTTACCGCGAATTAAATTTTCCCATGAGCTTTTTGCGTCAGCACCTAAAGGTGTAACTAAACCGATTCCCGTGATAACAATACGTCTCATAAAATGCTGCTAAGAAAAGTTAAACTTAGTTTTTTAGTTTAAGAAGCTTTATCAATTTGTGATTTTATAAAACTAACCGCATCTTCAACTTTAATGATTTTTTCCGCTGCATTGTCAGGTATTTCGATATTGAACTCTTCTTCAAATGCCATAACCAGTTCAACGGTATCCAGGCTATCTGCTCCGAGGTCATCGCTAAACCTTGCATCCGGCTTCACTTTAGACGCATCAACATCTAAATGCTCGGCAACTAATTTAATAACGCGGCTTTCGACGTCGCTCATAATTTCTCCTCTTTAGTTTCAAAAATAGCTTGAGCGCTTTAATATCATATTATTACTCAAGTTGCAAAGTTAAAATTTAAAACCGAGTTTATCAAGCATAATTTTACTTATTTTTAGGGCAGCAATGTTATATATAAATTGCGCAATTCATGAAGTTATTGTAGTAAATTATATAAGCTAATTATTTTTTATATAAAGTTATATGTTTGAAAACTTAATGTTGATTGTTGGTATTCTTGCCAAAATTTTAATCGTTGTTGTGCCGCTTATTGTTTGTGTTGCTTATCTCACCTATGCGGAAAGAAAGGTGATTGCCTCTATGCAACTTAGAGTAGGCCCTAGTGTGGTGGGGCCTTTCGGTTTATTACAGCCGCTTGCTGATGCATTAAAATTAATGTTTAAGGAACCTATTTTGCCTAAGAATGCTGATCGAGTGCTGTTTATGCTCGCGCCGATGATTACCTTCTCCCTTGCTATGCTCGGCTGGGCGGTGATCCCGGTCGGCAGTGAGTTTGTGATAGCTGATATTAATGTCGGGGTATTATACCTTCTTGCAATTTCCTCGCTTGGAGTTTACGGGGTTATCATCGCCGGGTGGGCGAGTAATTCCAAGTATGCCTTTTTAGGTGCGATAAGATCAGCCGCTCAAATGGTTTCTTATGAAGTTTCCATCGGGTTGATTATAGTTAGTGTTTTATTAGTTACTCAGTCTTTAAATTTAAGGGAAATAGTGCTGGCTCAACAAAATATGCCACTTTATTTAGAGCTGTTGTTACTACCTATGATGGTTATATTTTTCGTTTCGATTTTAGCGGAAACTAACAGGCATCCATTTGATTTGCCGGAAGCTGAAGCAGAATTGGTTGCAGGGTATAATGTTGAATATTCTTCTATGGGTTTTGCCATGTTTTTTCTGGGAGAATATGCTAATATGATTCTTATGAGTGCAATAACGGTAATTTTATTTATGGGCGGTTGGCTCCCGCCGTTTGGCATCACCTTCCTCGGTTTTGTTCCCGGAATTATTTGGTTTTGTTTAAAGATAATGTTTTGTTTATTTATCTTTATTTGGGTTAGGGCTGCATTACCGAGATACAGATATGACCAATTGATGAGATTGGGTTGGAAAGTATTCCTCCCATTAAGCCTCATTTGGGTGGTGCTTATTGCTTCGATTGTGGTTTATACGGGGTATAAGCCCGCTTAATATACCTTAAGCAGTAGTTATGGTAATAATGGAGTGAAGGAAGAGGAGAGTAAATATACTATGCACCCTCTTCTTCTTTTTACTAATAATACCTTATTAACTATATCTTGAATCTTTTGCCATACTTATTCAGATACGGCAAAACTAAATATTGGGGTATTGTAATCATTAATATCTCAGATTTTAGGAATTATCTCGGTAAGCTTGTTGCTATAAAAACAACTTAATATATACTTAATATAAGTAACTAGGGGAGAGGATATATGGATTCTATAATCTTAGGTATTATTGGTGTTGTACTAATAATATCTTATCTGTGGTATGCAAGTTTAATTTTAAAGAGAAATAATGTCAGGGGGTCTCTTTCCGGTATAGATGTGCAGTTGAAGAAAAGATCAGACTTAATTCCCAATATACTAGCCGTAGCTAAAAAGTTTATGCAACATGAAATGGAGATTATGAAAGAAATTACAGGGCTGAGAACTCAAGTAGATAAGAAATATGATCCAAATAATATTACTGAAGTAAAAAACCACTTTGCCGATTCAGAGTTACTGGCAAATAAACTTGGTCAATTCATGATGTCAGTAGAGAACTACCCTGACTTGAAATCCAATCAGGCTATGATTGAAGTGATACAATCATTAAATGAGGTTGAGGCACAACTAACCGCAGCCAGAAGGTTTTATAACTCAACAGTTACCGCACTTAATAATACTATACAAATTTTTCCGGGTAATTTAATTGCAAAACTTGCAAATATTCAGGAGCTGCCGTTTTATCAAACCGATGAGGCTTCAAAGGCACCAATTAATACAAGCGAATTTCTAAGCTAAATACCAAAAAGTAATTAACATGCTTAAAAAAATTATGCACCTTGATATAGCTACATTTATAGCATTTTTAGCAGGCAAGAAGATACCTATTTTAGACCAAGGGCAAATTCACTTCAAAACTTTCGGTGAGGAACAAAAACCCTCTATCGAACATTATAAACAATTCATTTTGCCTAATATACATAAATATGAAGAGCAACGTATTAATTTACTGAAAATATTTCGTATCCGTTGTTTTTTATTCATACCAATTTTAATTACGATCCTAACTTTGTCTACTTTATGGTATTATTTGATGGATGCTTATGGTATTACAACCGAGATTAAGAATTATACAATGGGGACAGGGCTCTTATTAGGGGTAGCCGTTCTCTGGGTATACGCGCCGGTAAGTAAGTATAAATTAGCAATTAAATCAGAAATATTTCCGCTGATATTTAGCTTCTTTAGAGGAAGCTTGATATATCAAGTGAAAAGTGATTTTCCACTCAAATCTGTTTTATCGTCCGGTATTATACCTTTATATGATTATAAGTTTATGGAAGATTCAATAAAAGGTACTTATAAGGATGTTAAATTACATCTTACTCAAGCTACATTGGAAATAGCTAATAAGGCAGGCAAAAATAATACAAGAAAAACCATATTCAAAGGAATAATTATACAACTCAGTATGAATAGATCATTTTACGGGAAAACCATAGTTAGAAAAGATGCCGGTGTTATAGGTAATCTATTTGGAAAGCAGTTTGAGACACTACAAAATGTAAAATTAGAAGACCCCGTATTTGAGAAGCAGTTTGAGGTTTATGCTAGTGATCAAATAGAGGCGCGTTATTTATTAAATCCTAGTTTTATGGAACGATTAATACAATTAGCAAAGCTATTTAATAATGAACCGATTCAATGCAGTTTTTTTGAAAATAGCCTTTTAATAACAATTTCTTCTTCAAAGGACTATTTTGAGCCCGGTTCGATTTTTGCTCCCGCCACCTTTGAAGAAGATATCAATACTGTACTTGAGCAAATGCACCTTATTTTTCAAATTATAGATATTCTAAAGTTGAATGAAAAAAACAGGTTATAAATACTTACATTGCTGTAATTCTTATAGCCGAAGTATTTTATGAAATAAAGCGAGTTATCCGGCTTAAAGACCTTATGCTAAAAATATGTAAGCTAACTTTTTTATTGCCTACCTAACTTAGCAACGTTGTTTAAGTCAGCTTCCACCCTTTTCTCAAGTAAATTTTTGGTGAAATTACCTTTAATTGTTTTACCTAATTCTTCGGAAGCTTCCTTTGCAAAGGTGGTGAATTTATCATTTCCCATAAACTTTTTGAGGAAGTCTACAAACTTATCCACTATACCCATTTTATTGATAGCATTATTTTTGCTTGCGAGGTCATCATGAAGATCAGAGGCCTTAACTTTGATGCTTTTTTCATCCTCCAGTTCAAGCTGTTTACCGGGCTCAAAGGTTTTTTTCACCTTATTAACTATTGCCTCGGCAAAATCTTCTTTTGAATTTTTATATTTTTGGAAAAGTTTGGTTATAGATAATTTCACATTAGCAGTTAATTCTTCATACTGTTTGCTGATGTTAATAAGTTCACTTTTTTCAGATGCATATTCTGAACTATTTAAGTTTTTTGCATGCTCTATTTTTGCACCGTTCATTACTAATACTTTTCTAATTTCTTGATTCGTACAAAGGCTCAAAGGTGTCTGCTGCTCGGAGTTGAAGCTATTAATTTTATCGCTATTTCTCTCAAAAAGATATTGAAGGCTAACATCACCGAATTCAGCTTTAAATGCAGGCGCCCCTTTATTTAAAGCATAAACGGCTCTATGTAATACATTATTATTATATTTATTATTTTCTACATATTTTAAATCTTCCAATGAATTAAAGCGTTCAATTTCACTAAGTGTTTTTTTGATAGCTTCGCTTCTCATTTCACTGATTAGAGGTGCGGTATATTTTTCAGGCAACCCTTCTATCTTCGGTTTTATTTCTCGCTTTACTAATAATTCAACTATGTGTTTAGGGGTGATTTCCTGTTCCTCTTTTATTGAGGAAATGAGTGAACTTGCTGCTTCACCGTTTAGGTAAGCTAATTTTGATATTGAGTCTATAGCTTTGCTTCTCTTCTCTTCAGCATTTAAACCGCTTAACTCTTGTTCAAGTTTTTCTTCGATTATTTTATAATGAGTCTTAAGACCTCTTCTTTTATATTCTTTGTTTAAGGTATCACCCGATATTCCATTTTTTTGTTGATTAAGAAATACTTCCTCAGCTTGAGCATCAGTTACTAAAACATTCCTTTTAATAGTATCTATATATTGCAGTTTTATTTCTTTATTTTCTATTTCTTTCAATGAGGCATCCAACTCTGATAGTTTGCCGGTAATATGCTCATTAAAACTTTTAATTAACTCAGATTTTTCTTGTGCAGGGATATCACCATTCTCCGCTAGTTCCAGCTCATAACGCAGCAGCTCAACTCCAATTAAAGCCTTTATATAACCATCTTTTCTGTAATTACCTGCTTTAATAGGCTCCGGGATATCATTCGGTTGTAACTTTCCGTCTTTAATGCTTTCTAAAAGTTTGGAAATAGAAAGTTTGTCGTTATTTAATTGTCCATTAATAAACCCGACATCTTTATCCGTAAAACTATTTGCATTAAAAGTGGCTGCACTTAATAAGTTTTTAACTATTTTTTGAGTTAATTCAGGATTTGTTTCTATTAACAATTCTACATTCTTAATTCCACGGTTTTCAAAAAATGATATAAGTATTTGATCTAAATCTGCTGCCAGCACAGGATCAAGAATTTTTGAAGTGTTTATCATATTTGTAAAAATGTTGCCGGGATTGCTCTTCATAAAATTATTTTATGATTTAATTATAATTTGATTATGACGCTAAATTCTTAACAAAAGGTTAATAAGGCACTTTTTAAAGCAATAAATTTATAAAGCTTATAAGATTTTAATAGTTTTGAATAAATAAACTTAAGCTAAAAAGCCGGCGAAATCATTTGCAGTGATCGAGTAAATATATACATCAATCGGTTCGCCTCTTATAATTCTATACCCGCGCATAGTGCCTTCGCGTTTAAAGCCTACTTTTTCGAGTAAACGCTGCGAAGGAATGTTGCCGAGCATGGTGCGCGCTTCAATGCGATGAAGATTCATATTTTTAAAGCCGAATATAATAGCATTGGTTAATGCTTTAGTCATAATACCTCGGTTCCAATATTCCTTCATTAAATCATAGCTGATTTCAGCTCTACGATTACTGAAATTCCATGTATTGAAACCGATAGTACCTAAAAATTCATCGGTTGAAGTATCTGAAATTGTCCAAAATACACTTTGTTTTCTATAAAATAATCCCCCCCAAAATTTTATTTCCTGCTCTGTTTGTTCCAAGCTATTGGGAACATCTTCATCGGAAAGATACTTAATAACTTCAGGCTCTGACATCATTTTAAAATATCTTTCCTTATCCGAAAGCATCAAATCTCTGAGCTTAATTGTACCAAGCTCTATAACCGGAAATTTATTAAAAAAACGGTGGTAATTAAAAATGTCTGACAAAGCCTTTTCCCTTAGCAATTTAAAAAAAACATATATTTAAATTTAAATACAACTAAGTAAACTTTTATTCAAGTTACATTTTTATTAAACTAAGAGGACGATTTTGCTACCGCTACTAACGCCGGGCGAAGCAATCTGTCTTTAATAATGTATCCTGCTTGAATAACCTGAACAATTGTTCCTTCTGGCTTTTGAGCATCGGGAACCTGTACGATTGCCTGGTGAAAATTATGATCAAACTGTTGTTCCAACGGATAGATTCTTATGATACCATACTTTTCAAAAATACTGGCAAGAGAGTTTTTAGTTAATTCAACACCTTCTAATAATGCTTTAAGAGCCGGACTGGCTTCTATTTCATTTTGCGGAATATTGTCAATAGCTCTATGCATATTTTCCTGCACTTCAATTAGGTCTCTGGCAAAGTTGGAGATTGCATATTTATGATTATCTTCGAGCTCTTTTTCATGTCTTTTACGTAAATTCTGGTTTTCCGCCTTTTCTCTTAGGATTAATTCTTTTAAAGATTTAATTTCTTCTTCCAGTTTTTTACTAACTTCCATCAAGCTGTTTTCTAGCAGGTTTTCTTCTTGGTTTTCAGTTTGTTCTTGAGCTTGGATCTCGGTATTCTCAGGGGTTTTATTTAATTCACTGGTGTTATTTTCATCATGTATAATTGACATATTATTCCTAAGGTTTTATTAATTTTATGCAATGAATTTAGTGCGTATATTAAAAATTTTCAAGATCAAAGCTCTTAATATAATTGATTTATATTATACTTTTCTAGTATTATTAAATTAATGGGATTAATGGTAACTTAAAAATAAATTCGGAGGGTATTTAAAATGTCAAAAAGACATAAAATTGCGCTTATAGGGGGCGGTAATATCGGTGGGACACTAGCACATCTTGCTGCGCTTAGGAATCTCGGGGATGTAGTAATCCTTGATAAAACAGCAGATTTTGCTCGCGGCAAGGCGCTCGATCTTGAGCAAAGCACACCGGTGGAAGGTTATGATTGTTCTATAACCGGTACTTCGGATTATAAAGATATTGAAGGCGCGGATGTAGTAATAATTACCGCTGGTATTGCCAGAAAACCTGGCATGAGTAGGGATGATCTTTTAGGTATTAACAACAGTGTAATGAAGATGGCCGGAGAAGGCGTTAAGAAGTATTGCCCGAATGCCTTTGTTATTGTGGTGACTAACCCGCTCGATGTTATGGTTTATGCATTTCAAAAAGCAAGCGGATTGCCGCATAATAAAGTGGTAGGGATGGCAGGTGTTCTTGATTCCGCAAGATTCAGATTGTTTATTGCAAGAGAACTCGGTGTATCGGTTGAAGATGTCAGCGCATTCGTTTTAGGCGGGCACGGTGATAGCATGGTACCGCTCGTAAGATATACTACCATTGCAGGTATTCCTCTTCCGGATATTATTAAAATGGGCTGGATTTCTAAAGAGAAAGTTGACCAAATCGTTCAGCGTACCAGAGAAGGCGGTGCTGAGATCGTGAAGTTATTACAAACCGGATCTGCATTTTATGCGCCGGCTACTTCTGCAATTGAAATGGCGGAATCTTATTTAAGAGATAGGAAAAGAATACTGCCTTGTGCAGCTTATTTAAACGGAGAGTACGGCGTTAAAAGTTTATATGTCGGCGTGCCTGTCGTAATCGGTAGTAAAGGGGTAGAAAAAATTGTAGAAATCCAATTAGACGGTGAAGAAAAAGAGAAGTTTAACAGCTCGGTCGGTGCGGTAAAAAGTTTGGTCGATGCACTTGATGCTTTACCGAATTAAAGTAAGATGATTTTAATAATATAAAATCTTGTAAGCCGGCTTACTTAAATTTTAAGCCGGCTTTTTAAATATAAATAATATGATAAAAAAATTTATTAATAAAATCTTACGTAACTTATTTGACTCCAGGGGAGCGGTTATAGGCCCTAGAATGAAATCCGGAGTAGATATTAAAGAAGTACGTTTATCTAAAGGTTTTAAGTTAAAAATTTATAAGCCTACCGCAAATAAATCAGGTAAAGCTTTACCGGTATTTATATATTATCACGGCGGCGGATGGACTATAGGGAGCCTAAAAGCTTATGGCCCTATGCTTAAGTATTTATGCTATCATACGGGTTTTATAGTGGTGGGAGTCGAATATAGAAAAGCTCCTGAGCACAAATTCCCTCAAGCGGCTTATGACGCATTAGAGGGCTATAATTGGGTGATTGATAATATTGAAGCTATAAACGGCGATATTAGTAAGATAATGATCGGAGGGGATAGTGCAGGGGGTAACTTAACCTGTGTAGTTTTAAATTATTTGCAGGAAAAACAACAACCGCTCCCGATAAAGCAAGTGCTGATTTACCCGGTGCTTGATGTAAGTGAAGAGGGAATAAAGCGAGCACGGGAAAGTAAAAGATGGTGGGTAGGGAAGTTAGGCAGTAAGATATTAGATTACCAGTTAAGTCTATATACTAATACTTCTGAAGACCTAAAATCACCGCTTATGTGCCCTGATATTTCAGACTTAGACTTAAGCAATACAGAAACTCTCATAATCACTGCAGAGTTTGACCCGCTATTTATCGGAGCAGGAGATTATATTGATATTTTACAAAAAAACAGCTACTCAGTAGTTCACAAGCATTATCCCAATACTTTTCACGGCTTCGTTAATTTTGCAGGCGTTTCCCCTAAAGCTCAATCTGCTTTAATGGATGTAGTTGAGTTTTTACTAAAGTAAGTTATTATTTTTATAACTCTTTGTCTTTGCCTTTTTCTTTGTCTGCTTTTATTCTATCTACGAATTCCGAAGTTTTAACTCGTTTAGCAATCGGAAAAAACCTTTTAATATCCTGGCTGTGGTCTCTTGCGACTTCTTCAAGTTTTCTTCTTTCAATCCGTTCGTCCCGTTGTTTTGAGCTCGTAGAGGTAATTTCCTTAATTGTTTCATTAAGTTCCCGTATAGCATCAACAAAATATGGCTGGGGGGTTTTAAAAGCATTTAAAACGCTTGTAACATTATCACGATCTTGTTTATAAAAAATATTGGTTGTTAAAATTCTTTCTAGATTTTGAATCATTGGGTTTAAAGGTTCATTGCTTAGAATAATTTGATGCATAAAATTTTTAAGATTGTCTTCTTTCTCTAAATCGGTTGGAAATTTCCCTGGTTGTAGATATTGAGGTAGCTCCCTATAAGAGTTTAAAGATAATTCAAATTTTCGTCTGTTATCTAATGTTTCATTTTTTGCTAACTCACTATCAAACATTAATGGAGGGCAAGGAGTAGGGAAGTTTAGTGGATATCTACTGCAAAGCATCCCGGCAATGAACGGAGATATAAATTCATTAAGTTCTTTCATGTTTTGTTCAACTTCTTTTTTTACCTCATCAAACCAGGGTTTTAATTGATCTGCTACAGGTAAGCCTTTCATGTAATCTTCCCAACCAGAAGGGACACCTTTTAACTTAAAATGAGATTTTAATATTTGCAGGACTACTGGATTTATACTTCCTATGGTTTCCGCCTCTTGATTAAATCCCATGTAATCATGGTTAAATAAAGTTTCTGCAGTGGAGCTATAATTATAAATTGTTAATACTTTATCTTGTATAGTTTTTTTCTCTATCGGTGTATCCGGGAGATTTTTAAAAGTATTATAGGGAACGATAGCTCCATTTAACGCGAGTAATTCAAACAATTCATAGTTACCCTCTAAAAATGCTATATCTATAGGAGTTTTACCTTTATCATTTTCAATATCAATACCGATCCCATAATTCAGCAATATTTCAGCAAATTCTTTCCCGGCTAAATCTTTAGCGGCATAGTGTAAAGGGGTGCATCCCTCATCATCTGTGGCATTAACATTTGCATTGTTTTTTAATAATATCTTAACCATCTCATTTCTATCTATACCTTCTAAGGTATTAATAACTCTAAGAAGGCAGATATCAAGGTTGATGTCTTGATCAATATTATCCCCGTTGTGCAAAAAAAATTCTACTATTTCTTTCTTTCCGGGAAAACTGTCTTTTGTAATAAACCAACTAAGCGGAGACTCTCTGCCTTCGCCGGTAAATTGATAATTAAGATTTGCCCCGTTTTCAATCAGTAATTTGATCATTTCTACACTTTTTGCATTATAAAGCGGAGGGCGTGCATATTCCCCAATTAAATTCACGTCAGCACCATGTGAAATGAGTAACCGCGCTATCTCAATATGATTACTTATAACTGCATTAATAAGCATTGTATCTTGTAAATAATCTTTACTGACATAATTTAAGTCAATTTCTCCTCGATTATTATCAAGGCACAGCTGCACGATTTTCAAATGCCCTTTTTCCACAGCCTTTTCTATAAACAGCTTTAAATCTTCTTTAATTGCTGCAACGAGCTCATTTTCAGGAATACTACTGATAAACTCTTCTACTTGTTCAGGAGCTTCATTCTCGATTTTTTCCAATAAAATTAGTTTCAAATTACTTTTTATATTGAGGCTTGTATTTTTTTCAATCATAGTGATGCTCTTAATTTTTTATCTATATAATTAACGGATTATATATTTTCTCATTATGTTTAGGAAGTCCTTTGCCGAAAATTTATTACTAAAATTTTTTAAAATTGTTGCTAAATTGGATAAAAAACAAAAATATGTTAAGAAAGCCTATTATTAGATATAAGTTGCTCTATTAATTTCTCTTCAGCTGTTTTTAGGTCTTTATATTTCATCAATGTATTATTAATCATGACTACAAGGGCGTATCTCGATTTTCCTTGTTTATCGTTAATAAACCCGACTAAGCAGCTTGTGTTTTCCATATATCCCGTTTTGGCGATAAGTGAACCTCGGCTTATTATTAAACTATCGATAAAGCGAGTTTTAAGTGTGCCGTTGCTTGATGATGAGGGTAGTGCAGCAAGAAGGGTTTCTTTTATTTCTCGTGGTTCATAATGAATTTTCTCAAGTAATGAGATGAAAATATCTGCTGAAATAAGGTTCTTTCGGGAAAGGCCGGAACCATCCTTCAGCTGAATTTCAAGTTCTTCATTTTTAAGTTGGTGTGCAACAAAATCATAAAGTATTTTAGTGCCCGCCTTAAAACTACCGACTTTACATTTTTTAGTAGCAATCGTTTTAAGTAAAACTTCCCCGATCAGATTATTGGAATCCTGCAAAAATGTTTTAAGTATCTCATTAAGCGGACGTGATTTAAAGCTGAAAAGCACTTTTGAAGAAGAAGGTGTCTTATTAAACTTAATATCTTGAAAAGCTATATTGCCCCTATTTAAGTAAAACTTAATTAAGTTTTGAGCCCATAATTTAGGACTTTGAATAGCAATTTTTAATATATCGGGAGAAGAGCCTTTTAGTGAGCAACCGTGAAGCATATAAATATTACTGTCATTAGATGTGAGCTCTAATTCACATTGCGGGCTTTTCTCTGATATTAATTTAACATGATTAGCAATTTTAGGATAAGGGCTATATTCGGTTAATTGAAAAGCTGACCCTTTTTCTTTAAGTTTCAGGGTAAAAAAGTTTTGATCGATCACAATTGCAGAGACGGGTGCCGAGAATGCAAAATTCTTATCTTCTATATTCCACCCGTCTGCATAATATTTATCATCAAAGCGGCTATCATCTATTATTATATTTCCCTTAATTTTTGTAATCCCTTTTTCTTTTAGCTTTATGGAGAGGGAGGCAAGGTCTTTTTGCGAGAGATCAGGATTACCGTCGAAAGTGATATATAAGTTGCCATGTAAAGTTTTGTTTACCACTTTACCTTGAGTTGAAAATTTGGTTTCAAAGCGATAATTATTCCCTAGCTCTTTTAATGCAGCATACGCGGTAATTAATTTTTGCGTGCTTGCCGGGGTCATAAGCTTTCCGGAATTATGTTCGGCAATAACTTTTGAAGTTTTTAAATCAACAAGTTTGTATGAATAAAAGTTACTTTCTTCCGCATAAAGTATTTTACTCTGTAATACTAGAAAAATAAGTAATAGACTGATTTTATACATGAAATTTTTTGTAATTATTGGGTTAGTAAAAATAGTAAGTATAATTAATCTTTTTTCAACACAAGATTTTTATTGTTATTCTAAGCTTGATGTCAAATAGACTTCTTAATTTTAATGCGTTATGTAAATAAAAATTATACTATATTTAAACCAAGCAGAAAAACAGAAGACATGAAAAACTTTGATTGCTTAACTGAATTGGAACTTTTTTGCGCATTATCTACAGATGTAGATGAGATCAAAATCACTACACTTAACTACAAGGATTTATTCTTAAAATTAGAGGAAATCTATGAGAAATTATTTCCTTATACTTTTGATCTTTTAATAACCGGTTCACATCAAATAGTTGGTAAAGAAAAAGTATTATCCTTAGAAAACCTTTTAGAAAAACTGGAAAAAACTCTTTCTTTTATTCCTCTGCCGGCGCTAGCAAATTTTTACTATGAGTTCATGCACTTAAAGCCTTTTGAATACGGAAATAGTATAGTACTGAGGACATTTGTTTTTAAGCTCGCTAAATCTATCGATATGAGTCTTGATTTTAGAGTTCTAACCGATAGAGAAGCGAAAGAATTAATGACCAATAAAAGCTTAGGCTCAATAACTAAAATATTAGAAAAAGCAGCTAACCGCAAATATCCTACTAAAGAATTGAAAATTAGGCATCCATGGCCGAAATGGCCGGAGGCCTCGTTTAAAGTCAATGATAAAAATTTCCTATGTTTTGAAGGTAAGTATTTAGTTGCAATAGACGGTACTTTGTTTCCGATTAAAAATATTAAAGAAGCATTAGAGAATGATGATTGCATAGATTCTCTTAAATATAAAAAAAAGCTTTTTTCAATCTCGACAAAAAAAGCGATTGACGGTATTCCAATTGAGCCGAGCAAGGTGCCGCTCGTGAGCTTAAATCATGATATATTAACCGGGTTAAGTATTGATAAAGAGCTACCTATCTTAGTAAATGCGATTCGTAAAAATAATATTTCCATGCCGGAGCTTCCCGGAAAAATTAATGAAATTAGGAGCAAAGAAGATAACTTAGTAACCAATATTGCTGAAAAAGCTTCCGAGCGCCTGGTGCACACCGTAAAGCTTATAAAGCATATAGCTAAAAATGCATTTTTAAACAAGCAACCGACTGAAGAACATGACTTGTTTATAACCATGGGAGGAAGCGGTTCAGGCAAAGGTTTATTAAATGAGATAGCTTTGGAAGCCTCGGATAATAACCTTGTTGAAGCCTCACTTGATAAATCCAGGTATTTTAGCTTCATATATAAATTATTAATTGCTTGTCAGCATCATAATGATGATTATAAAATTATTGCGCAGTTTGCCTATGTGCTTAGAGACACAATCCTGAATTATGCGCTTGCGGAAGGGTATAATCTATTATTTGACGGATCAGGAATTCCATACAAAGGAAGATATGACCATCTGGTTGAAATTTTTAAAAATTCTGGTTATAGAACGCATATATTAGTTGCTGAAACTCCATTTTACCTCATCCATTCAAAAAATAAGGGAATAGATTCTTACCACAAAATAATTAATCGCTTCAGATATTCAAAAGACCATAGAGCCCTACCATGGCGAATTGCAATTCAAAAACACGCTGGTCAACCACAGTCACAGCTTAATGCTGCTTGTGACAAAAATGTTAAGTCTTTTTTAATTATTGATACTTTACCAAAAAAAGAAAAAACATATATTTTAGCTTTTACTAAAGATATTAATAAAGATGCTTTAACCCATTTTTTAGAATTTAAAAATCAGCCGGAAAAACTATTGGAGTATATAATACAAAAGCAGTTGCTTCCTAAGAAGCGGATAAATAATATTATACCCGAAATGCTTGATTTCTTAATATGCACGAAACTTTCCCGTGAATCATATAGGGTGCTGATAATAACAAATAAGCAACGCTTTATTGAATCCCTAAAAAAGTGCTTGCTAAATACTGAATCAAAGGGGAAAGAAGATATATTCTTTAATCCTTTTCCTTATTTAATCCCTGCAATTGATTTTGAGTATAAGTATTAGTTGCCTTTCACTTAACTATTACTTATAAAAGTTATATCTTGCTTTTAAAAACTACATATAACAAATTTTTTCCAAATGCATATCTATCATAAGTATTTATATAAAGCCGTATTTTTGCAGTTTATTGCCGTTCTAGCCACGCTTACTGGTATAGTTTGGATTACACAATCAATGAGGATTGTCGATCTCATAGTAAATAAAGGCATTAACTTTTTAGATTTTTTAAAAATTACTATGCTCTTAGTCCCATATCTGGTTTTTATTATTATTCCTGTGGCGTTGTTTTTTTCCGGTATTTCGGTAGCTTATAAATTTCTTTTAGATAAAGAGATGATAATATTAAAAAGCATAGGTCTAAGCGATTTTCAAATTGCCAAACCTTTTCTAAATTTAGCAATTCTTATAGTTGGTTTAAGTTACATAATTTCTTGTTATGTGCTTCCGTTAAGCTATGGAAAATTTAAAGATTTACAAGTATATTTCAGGAATAACTATGCTTCGATATTGCTTGAAGAGGGGGTGTTCAGTTCCCAGGTTAACAAGCTGACATTATATGTTGATAAGAAGATAGATGAGAAAACATACGGCGGAATTGTGGTCTATGATAATAGAGAAGTCAATAACCCTAAAGTAGTGTTTGCCAAAGAAGGGAAGATTTTTAAGACACAAAATAATTCTTGGTTTGAATTATATAACGGTAGCCATCAGGAAAAGAATATTTCCGGGGATGGGCTTTCAGTGTTGTATTTTGATAAATATTCCATCAACTTCAGCCTTTTTGAAGAGGATTATATCAGAACAATCGAACCGAATGAAAAATATATTACTGAATTGTTTGATATATCTCCCGATGAAGAAAGTAAGAGAAATAAATTAATCAGCCATGGCCACTTTAGACTTTCTTGGCCTCTGAATTCGTTAGCGTTAATGATGTTGGCAACCTCAATGTTAATTACCAATAGTTATCAAAGAAAAGAGGGAGTTTATAGAAATTTAGTGGTAGGTATTTTAGGCATCGGATTTATAATTTTATCTATTTTATTTAATAACTTTACTCTACATAATTTAAACTTTGCGGTACTTATGTACTTAGCGCCAATAGTACTGATGATATTTGCTTTAATACGCTTTAAGGGGGCTAATAACCTTTGAAAATATTTAAAAGAAAAGGTTGAGTTTGTAAATCTTCGGCCAGCCCCAACCTTTTTAAACATTATTATGTTTTTTATTACCTATATCTTTCATTTTTTTCTTCGTTATTGATTCTGTCAAGAAAATTAGGTGAGTCGGGAAGGCGGGGTATTATAGCCGCAGGGTTGTTTTCACCATAGGCAATTGTGCCGGTGCTTCCTGAAATTTCAGTCTCTTCTTCTAGAAGTAAAATTTCATCCTCATCATCAGAGATTAAATTAGGAAGATTAGGAGAGAAGATCTGCTCTTCTTCTGCAAACAACTCTTTTTCAAGGTCTAAAATTTCTTCTTCAAAGGTTTTATCAGTCTTTCTACGTTTATAATTTTGCTCTTCCTCTCTATCTTCTTCATTATCAGCTTCATATTCACGTTTATTATAGGAGCTATCATGTGCACTTTTCCCTGAAAAATTACTTTGGTTATCAGTTATACATATATTATGTAGAGAAGTTAAGGTTAGAGGGAAGGCTTGCGGCATACCTTCGGTAGATAAATTAACATCTTCAAGCTTTAAAAAGCTTAGTATATAAATTATAATTTCTACGGGTAAATCTTGAAGAGTCCCAAGTTTATTAAGGTAATATAATTCTCCTATAGTTTTAGGAGCTATACCATGAAGTGAAAAATAACCGTTTCCTTTTGCATAGTTTAAAACTCCTTCTTTTATTTTCAGGTATCTTTCGTATTCTTCAGGCAAACATAATCTGATTCTATTATTTAATGCTGAAAGAAATGATTTAATATTAGATAAATTAAACTTATTAAAATATTTAAAATTATTTTTTTCCACCGCTTCACAATGGGCTTCAAAAATAAGTTTATTATTATTTAAAGTAGTATTTATTTTCTCTAACATGTTATCAGAAATTTCGTTCCCCTTAAGCCACAAGTCAATAATATAAGCTTTCTTTTGAATTACTTCTAATAATTTTAATGCTCCCTCGTTATCAATTTTGTTATTGCATAAATCAATGCTTGTTATTCGTGAGTTATTTTCTAATATTTCTAATATATACGGAATACTATCGTTGTTCAGCTTCCACCAACTTAAATTTAATATTTCTAAAGAGTCATTATTTACTATTGAATCTGCTAGAAAGGGTAAAAGAAATTGTATAGATTTACCAGAATACCCTAAATAAAAGTACTTTAAAGAATGATTTTCTTTTAAAGATCGTACTATGTTTATTAAAGAACAAATAGATATTGTTCTTTCATTAATATATAGTTCAATAGCCTCCAAAAAAGAATTATGTTTTATAATTTTTATAATATTTACATATTCAAATAGCCATACATTTCTATAATTAACTCCACTTAATGATAAATTACGTAAAAATCTATTTTTTTGTAAAGCTTTGGAAGTTATTTCATAAAATGCTTTATTGTTTACATCAAGAAAAAGATCAAGCGAGCATATTTTACTAGAGCTTAAAATTTTTATAATATTCGAAGTTTCTCCATCTTCAATAGTCGCAAAATGTGTATCCTTTATAGATAAAGACAATTTAGGTAATATTTCCTCTTCTGATACTGCTTGCAAAAATTCATCGGAATATCTTATTTGATTACCGATTAAACAAAGTTTGCAATTACGATGATTTTTAAATGCATTTATTATATATATTGCCCCGCTGTCTGATATTGAATTTTGAGACATATTAAAAAAGTGTATATTATTTTTACTACTTAAGACATTAGCTATATAAACAGCCTCCTTATCGATAAGTCTACACTGCAACCATGAGATCTGCTTTAGTTTAGGAATGGTTGCCATAGCTTCAGCTAACACTTTTATTCCAAAGCTGTCATCAGCTCTATCTAAAGCCAGACTAGTTAAGAATATTGATTCCAAAGATATCGAATCGGTTATAGCTTCTGATAATAAAATCATCTTTGCGAAATCCAGCTCAATACCATATAGGTCAATTTCCTTGCAATCTTTCAGCAAGTTTTTAAATAGATTTAATTGTTCGCCAGGATTTATTTCTTCAGATAACGTTATAAATTTTGACCAATCTACGTTGGTGAAGGTTTTCATAATTATATCATGCCATTAGTTTATGAAGCATAATATCATTATTCGGTTACAAAATTATTATAAAATAGAAAAAATAAAATTTTACCAAATAAATTTCAACCCTTCCTTATCTCCAAGAACTTTAATATTGCTATTTTCCTTAACTTCTCCGGTAAGTAATTTTTCCGCAAGCGGATTTTGGATATAATGCTGAATTACTCTCTTTAAAGGCCTTGCTCCGAACACTGGGTCATAGCCCTTATCAGCCAGCCAATCTTTAGCCGTATCATCAACTTCGAGAGTAATTTTTTTCTCTTTTAGTAAGGCTACTAAGCGCTTAAGCTGGATATCAACAATTTTATACATATGTTTGCGTGCCAGGCGGCTAAATAGAATGATTTCATCAAGCCGATTTAAAAACTCGGGCTTAAAAGCACCTCTTACTACTTCCATTACTTGGTTTCTGGCTTGCTCAACTTCTGTACCTTCTGGAAGGGCAGCAATATATTCGGAACCTAAGTTAGAGGTAAGGATAATTACCGTATTTCTAAAATCAACCGTCCTGCCTTGGCCGTCGGTTAACCTCCCTTCATCCAATACTTGGAGCAATATATTAAACACGTCCGGATGTGCTTTCTCGATTTCATCGAAAAGAACCACCTGATAGGGTCTTCTCCTCACTGCTTCGGTTAACACTCCGCCTTCTTCATAGCCGACATATCCCGGAGGGGCTCCGATTAACCTTGCCACACTATGTTTTTCCATAAATTCAGACATATCAATTCTTACCATTGCTTTCTTATCATCAAATAAGAATTGACATAAGGCTTTGGTAAGTTCGGTTTTACCGACTCCGGTAGGCCCTAAGAATAAGAAGGAGCCGATTGGTTTTTCATAATCGGCAAGGCCGGCACGTGATCTTCTCACTGCGCTTGCTATTGCTTTAACCGCGTTATCCTGACCGACCACATATTCCTTAATATGCTCTTCCATGTGTAAAAGTTTCTCTTTCTCTCCTTCAAGCATTTTATCTATCGGTATTCCCGTCCATCTGGAAACTATGGAGGCAATATCATTTTCAGTAATAGTTTCTTTTAGCATTTGCGTATCTTTTGAACTTTCGGCTTCCTGTACTTTTTTCTCCAGCTCAGGAATTATTCCGTATCTGATTTCTCCGGCTCTTTCGTAATTCCCGGATCTTTGAGCTGTTTCAAGTTCAATTTTAGCAGCATCAAGTTTTTCTTTATTCTTCTTAAGCTCGTTGATCTTGAGTTTCTCCGCTTGCCACTTACTGTTCAAATCAAAAGCTTTGGCTTCAACTTCTGCCAGATCTTTCTTCAACTTTTCAAGCCTGGTTTGTGAAGCGGGATCTTGTTCTTTTTCTAATGCTGAAATTTCTATTTTAAGCTGAATTATTTTGCGATCAAGTTCATCTAAAGCTTCCGGCTTACTATCAACTTGCATGCGAAGCCTGCTGGCCGCCTCATCAATCAGGTCAATCGCCTTATCAGGCAAAAATCTCTCAGTGATATAGCGATTAGAAAGAGTGGCAGCTGCAACAATTGCGCTATCACTAATTCTTATCCCGTGATGCATTTCATATTTTTCCTTTAGACCGCGTAAAATTGAAACGGTATCCTCGACTGTCGGCTCAGGTATGAACACCGGTTGGAAGCGCCTTGCAAGGGCTGCATCTTTTTCAATATGTTTTCTGTACTCATCAAGCGTAGTTGCGCCGATACAGTGAAGTTCTCCTCTGGCAAGGGCGGGTTTAAGCAGGTTGGAAGCGTCCATCGCTCCTTCGGCGGCTCCGGCACCCACAAGTGTGTGAAGTTCATCTATAAACAGAATAATTTCTCCTTCTGCTGCAGAAACTTCATTTAAGACGGCTTTTAGCCTTTCTTCAAATTCTCCTCTAAATTTTGCACCCGCAATTAATGCGCCTAAATCTAAAGAAAAAAGCTTTTGATTATGCAGGTTCTCAGGCACGTCACCTGCAACCATTCTTTGAGCTAACCCTTCTATGATTGCGGTTTTCCCGACTCCCGGTTCACCGATGAGCACGGGGTTATTTTTAGTCCTACGGGAGAGCACCTGCATTGTTCTTCGGATTTCTTCATCTCTTCCGATGACCGGATCAAGTTTACCTATTTCGGCAAGCTTAGTGATATCTTTGGCATATTTCTTTAACGCCTCAAAAGTAGCTTCTGCATTTGCTGAATTTGCCGTTCTGCCTTTACGCATTTTTTCAATGGCGCTACTAATCTTATTTTCGGTAATTCCGGCGCTTTTTAGAATATTAAAGCTTTCAGTATCTTTTACTTTAGCTAAGGCTTGCAGAATTCTTTCTACAGTAACAAAGCTATCATTAAATTTGTTAGCTAGGGTATTTGCTTCTTCCAATATTTTAGCCGTTTCAGGCGAGAGAAAAAGTTGACCGGCACCTGAACCGGAAATTTTCGGTAGTTTATCCAAGCATGCTTTAACTTCAGCTTCTATTAACTTAGGATTTGCATCGCAGGCGGTAAGTAGGCTTGCAATAAAATCATCATCTTCTTTTAACAATGCATACATAATATGCTCAGGCATAAATTTTTGATGATTGCTTGCAACGGCACCGGTTTGCGCGTGTTGTATTACTTCTCTGGCTCTTTCGGTAAATTTCTCAAAATTCATCTTATTACCTTTTAATTTCTCTGTTGAATAAATATGTAGTAAGGATATTTACTTTTTTAAAGAGTAGTTAATTAAGAAAATTTACATATCATTTTTTTAAAATTCAACTCAAGCATATATTTTTTTATAAAAACAGCAGGTGGGCTATGCTCTTAGCACGCATAAGTATCTTGGTATAGAATATGAATTATTCTCAATTAGTTGTGTCATAAATCCAAGGTTTTGATAAAAACTTACAGACTCGTTATCAGTTTCCGCTTCAATTATATTTAAATCATATTTTATAGGTAAGGTTTTTATTACTTTTGTGCCAATACCTTCTTTTTGGAAATCTGGCAAAATACTTATATGCTTTATAATTCCTTTATTGAGTCTTAGCTCTATACCTAAAAGACCTATTAAGTCATTGTTCTTTTCAATTCCAAGTAAATCAGTGGAATCCGTATGAAGATAATAATTAATGGTATCTTGGACTTTCTCCTCTGTGCTTGGATAAGTACATGATAATAATAGAGTTTTAATCAGATCAAAATATGAATCCTGATTTAGTGCAACCTTCAAATCAATAAGAGAAATTTCATCCATATCAAACACTTTTATAAAAAATTAATAAAATTTTCATAAATGTAACTTAAACGTTAATTAATTGGTGCAACTTATAAAGTTAATATGTTAAGTTGGCAATAGAATTATATTATTTTTTAGATAATAAAGAGATTAGGGGATAATCCTAGTGAATATTTGAAATGGTATTGAGCCATGCGTAAACACGGCTCATATATTATCATATATTAAGATTTAAGCAGTAGTTTCTTCCAGCCATTTTTTGTGTCTGCGTTCATCTTCTCTGGCATTTTTAATGAAGTCATCCGCGCTGCTTGGCCTATCTTCATGGTTAAGCATTCTTTCATAAGCAGTGTTAGTATCTTCCTCAGCAGCAAGCATTGCTTTTAAAATTGAGGCATCACCGATTAATTTTGCGATCGCTACTCTTCCGATCATAAGTACTTGCTTGCCGCTTGGACCATCGGTGAATTCTTCGCCGCTTGCCTTTAAAAGCTTTCTGATTCCTTCAATGTGACGTTCATGGTCGGCTTTAAACTCATTTAATTTAGCTTTATAGTTTTCATCATTAAGCCTATCAACTGCAGCTGTATAAGTTTCAGTTGCATCATATTCAAGTTCCAATAAATCTTTTAATGCGTCAGTAAATCTAGCTTGGGTGCCTACTAATGTAACCATAGTCATTCTCCTTTATATTTTTAACTTTTAATAATTTTATTGTTTTTAAGGATATTTCAAAGGTGAAAATAGTAAAAGTTTAACGTTGCCTAGCTTTAAAGCTTATATAATCTCTTTTTTATTAAAGAAATAAGAAAATTGAGGTCATTATGAGTAATAAACTGATAGTTATAGCAGATGCTAAAAATGCTATTTTTTATAAAGCGGTAGGCCTAAAAGTTACTGAGCAAAACAGTCAAATTAATGCTGATGATTTTAATATTGAGCACAAACATCCGCCAAGACGAGAAGGATTTAACCATGTCGGCTCTACCCCGAGCCATTTTTTTGATCCTCATTCCGAGTTTAAAAACCTTGAAAGAGATGAGTTTTGTAAAGAGGTAGTCAACCATATTGATTCAGTTTGCAACCATGAAAAATTTGATGAACTGATCATTGTAGCTGAGCCTAAAACTTTAGGAGACATACGTAGCAACCTTAACCCGAAGCTTAAAACCCTTGTTACTAGAGAAATTTCTAAGGATTTAATACATGCGGATAAAACTTCAATAGAAAATCACATCTTTAGTAATTAAATTTATTAGACTATATTGAATAAATAGTTAATATAATTTTAAAATTTAGTATAATAAAATATATAAACCATTCTTAAGAGGAAGATAATGAAATCGGGGAGGGAAAGTAGTAAAAGCCTTTTACCTAAATTGATGAGTACAGGTGAAAAGCAAAAATTCATAGATTGTTTTGACTTTTTAAGTCAGGATAATTACAAATTTTATGACAGTAATGATGAAGAGATTAGTAATACTGATGAGTTGATAAAATCAATAATTCCTAAATTAAGCTATTTTAAAGATGTCGAAGAACTTTTATTGCAAATATTGGAGATTAAAAGTAAGGAAGATGAATGTATTGAATTATTTACAGACCATAGTATAAAAGTTGAAGAGTACAATGATCAAAATAATTTTTTATTGAATGATAGCATATTTACAGCCAGCCAGAATACTACTGACGAATATTCTGAGCAGCACATTTATTCTATTTCTATAATTTTCGGAGATAATGCGGGTTATCATATTTCTTCCATGATATAATGAATCTTATTCCAATTAAAATTTTGCTAACTGAATAAAAGATTATGAAGAAAAAAGAAGAAATAACTATTAGGTTTGAAGATTTAAAGAAAGCTTTGGAAGATTCCAAAAATGCTTTTCTGGAAATCCGTGAATTAATTCCACAACTGAAAAAGACAAATGCTGAGGAATGTTATAACTTCTTGACTAATAAATATCAGCTTAAATTCTGTGATTCACTCGGTAAAGAGATTAATAATTTTAATAATTTATATAATACTTTTAAAAACAGCTTATCCGATAAAGAAATTATAATAGATGCTTTAGGGAAAGAGAGTAAAGAGGATTTAGCAAAACAATGTTTGGATATGTTTAAGAAAGAAGGAGTATATGTATTAGAAAAATTAAGCAATCTTGATATTGAAAATCTTAGTGAGTATACATTCCAGGCTAATAATGAGCTAAGTACGCTCAAAGCAGTAGAAATAGAAGGAAATCCCTCACAAAATTACAGTAATGATTTACAGGATATTGTTACGACAAGTTTAGATTTTTCCTTAAGTATAAGTGAAGAAGAAATCTATAGAGAGGAAGTATTTCAACAAGAATATCAAGAAATAAAATATACAATACCTACTTCTGAAGAATTATTAGATACTTTATTGACAGCTTTTAGTACAATTGAAAGTCAATAAAAAATATTTTTCATATAAAGGAATAGATAATGAGTGATATACACGGTCATACTCATAATAATTATGGTGATAATATAAATTTAGATAAGAATTATTTATTTAAAGCACTTTTATTAACTCTGAGTTTTATGGTTATTGAAATAATTGTAGCATTTGTTACCGGCTCTCTTACCATTCTTTCCGATGCCGGGCATATGTTTACCGATACTTTGGCTCTAGGCTTATCATGGTATTCGATAAAGTTATCCTCTAAAAAAGCTAATAATACATTTTCATATGGATACCATAGGGCTCAGATTATAGCGGCACTACTTAATGGGATTACACTATTTATACTATCAATATATATTATTATTGAAGCTATCATAAAAATACAAAATCCGGTAGAGTTGGACGGGTCTATACTTATTTGGGTAGGAGGCGCAGGCTTTATAGTTAATTTACTGGGGTTATATTTTATAACTAAAGCTTCTTACAATAATATTAATATTAGAAGTGCTCTATATCACGTGTTAAGTGATATGTTCGGATCATTAGCAGCAGTGATTGCAGGATGTATTATTATTTATACGCAATGGATGCTGATTGACCCGATTCTATCAATCTTAATTTCCATTCTTTTTATTAGAATAACTTGGAAACTTCTTACGGAATCTCTTTCCATTCTGATGGAAACTGCACCTTCCGATATTGATTATCAAAAATTGGAAAATGATATTAAAAATGTTAACTCTAAAATAATTGATCTTCACCATATCCATATTTGGTCAATTAATAAGAGTAAAAAGTTTATTACTCTGCACATTAAAGTTAAAGATTCTTCGGAAAATGACCTAATTATTACTTCATTAGAAAAGATTTTGCACAATAATTTTCATATAGAGCATTCAACTATTCAAATTGAAAACGAACTTTGTAATAATAAAGCATGCTAAAAGAAACCTAAAAGTTGAAATAACTATAATATTTTACTTTGAATTTTATTTATATTCGTTCAACTATCAGTCTTTAAAAGAAAAATATATATTAAGAGGCCGGTATGGTTAATAAACAAAGTGAAAAGCAAAACAGTTATAATTTTTCGAATGAGGAAGAATATATGTCGCCACAAATGCTTGAGTATTTTAAGCAAAAATTGCTTAATTGGCATGATGAGCTGCTTAGGAAAACAAGAGAAGAGGATAATGCGATACACCAAGGTCTTGGGAGAGAACCTGATCATGTGGATAGTGCAGTAAATGAAGTTGCTTTAGAAAATGAATTAATTCCCGGGATTAATCATGATAGAGGATTATTAGCGCAGGTTGAAGAGGCATTAAACAGGATAGAACAGGGTGACTACGGCTTTTGCAGTGTAACCGGAGAGCCGATCGGTTTTGCGCGTCTTGATGCTTGGCCGATAGCCACCCGAAGTATTGAGGCACAGGAAGAAGAGGAAAAGAATAATAAAGTACATACTAAGTTATAGTTCATCCTGACCTTTCGCCTCGGGAGTTAAATAACAATGCTGGTCATCATTAATACAATGTTGATCCTGTTCCTCGTAAGGTGAGATATTATTACCATATGAAAAAAAGCCGTCATTTTTAACATATTCTAAAGGCTCAAAAGCTTTAAAGAGTGCTTTTGCCCCAAAAACGGCAATTCCTGCTTTGCCGAAGGGAATAGCGCCCTTATAAGCAAAATATGCCATCATCAAACCTTCAGCGATCTCTGCAATATTAAAGCCTGCGGAAGTAAATTTGAAATTAATTTTTTCTAAAAACCCTTGCTCATGTTCATTGGTAGGATTTTGGAAATTACTTCTTAAGCTACTTCTTAAGCTTGAAGAAATTTTTAAAGAGTGTTCACTGATATACTTAATCAGCTGATCGGTTTCTTCTATAATAGTATTATTTTCTTTAGCAAACTGACTATCGGTAGTTACCTTCCCCAAAATTGAAGCAAGACTGCTGACTAACTGTGCAGACGGATTTTTTGCATCTGCGGAACTTATTATACCTTGAGCATATGCGCTGACTTCGGAATAGTTTAATAGTTCTACCGCTTCTAATTTGAGTAAATCGTTAATTAAACCGGCGGGCAAGTCGGTTTTATTTTTTACTATATTAGTTACCGTGGTATTTAATACTTTAATTAATTTATGAAAATCTTTTACCAGCATTTGTTGCATAATATACCCCCTAAATAACAGTTTAATAAAATTTAGAAGAATAAATATCTAATATAAATTAGAAAAATATATATTTTTAAACTTGAGTTATTGTTAATCATCTAACTCATTCTATAATGAGATATATAATATATGACTAAAAACTAGTGTTTAGCTATGCAGATAATTGAAACTTTAAAATATATAGATAAGGATTTACCGACAATTTTTATTATTAGACATGCGGAAAGATTTTACAAAGACTCCCCTGAGCATGACTTTTTTTGTTACTTAACCGAACAAGGCAAGCAGCAATCTCTACTATTGGGTAAGTATATCAAAGAAAATCTCGGTAATATTACTAAAGTTTCGAGCAGTATTGTTGAAAGATGCATTGAAACAGGAGTTAAAGTAATAGAAGGGAACGACAGCAAGATAGGTGTTAATAAGGTTGAATACCTAACCAAGGCTTTTGTTTATGACCCACAAAATGCCATGATTGAGTTTCCACAGTATACAGTCAAGGAGCTGGTTAAAATGCATTTAGCCGAGAATATGATCAGTTGTATGCGAAAGCGGGATGAAGGGATTAAAATGTTACTTTCCCCTATAATTCAGGATTTACTGGATTTAGATAACAGATCCTTATATGTAACTCATGATTATTTACTAGGCATGTTATATGCTATGTTAGTCGATTTGCCTATTGATAAAGTCGAGGAGGAATGGTTTAGCTATCTGGACGGCGTGTGTTTGCAAAAAACCAATGAAAGTAAGTTTATACTTTATCGAAAAGAAAGCGCTATAGATATTACTGAAAACCTATCCAAGTTTGAAATTAAATTTTAGAGCTGTAAAAAAACTCCCCCTTTTTAACAAGAGGGAGTTCAGATAGTTCTTATAATTAAAAAGAGGTCTGAATATTAAACGTCTTCTTTTCTGCTTGATTTTTTCCTGTCATGCGGATTGAGGTGTTTCTTTCTAATCCTTATATTCTTTGGAGTTACTTCAACAAGCTCGTCTCTATCAATATAAGAAATGACTTCCTCAAGCGTAATTTCCCTAGGAGGGGTAAGTACAATATTCTCATCAGTACCGGATGCTCTCATGTTAGTTAACTTCTTGCCTCTTACGGCATTAACTTCAAGGTCGTTATCCCTATTGTGTTCACCGATAATCATGCCCTCATATACTTTGGTTTTAGGCGGGATGAACATTGTGCCTCTATCCTCAAGATTCCAAATCGCATATGCGGTTGTTTCCCCGTCGCAATTAGAGATAAGTACACCGTTTCTTCTGCCTTCAATTTCTCCGCGATATTCCTGATATGAATGGAATAGTCTACTGAGTACTCCGGTTCCTCTGGTATCGTTTCTAAACTCACCTTGATAACCGATTAAGCTTCTTGACGGAACATGGAAGATAATTCTGATTTTATTTCCACCCGATGGACGCATATCTTTAAGCTCACCTTTTCTTTGCGATAATTTCTCAACTACCACACCGCTATAGTTTTCATCTACGTCAACTACCACCTCTTCAATCGGTTCTAAAAGCCCGTTATTTTCATCACGCTTAAATAATACTCTCGGACGTGATACGGATAACTCAAAACCTTCTCTTCTCATAGTCTCGATTAACACACCGAGTTGTAATTCTCCTCTTCCTCCGACTTCAAAGCTTTCACCTTGTTCATTGATGCTTAAAGTTATCGCCACATTAGTTTCCGCCTCGCGTTTAAGCCTGTCCAGTATCATCCTTGAGGTGACTTTAGTTCCTTCTTGGCCTGCAAAGGGAGAGTCGTTTACCCCGATAGTAATTGCCATAGTCGGCGGATCAATCGGAGTTGATTTTAAAGGTATGGTAACGGAAGCATCGCAAATAGTATCTGAAACGGTAGCCTTCTCTACTCCTGCGATCGCAATGATATCTCCGGCTTCAATCTCGGTTAAAGGTATACGTTCAATTCCTTTGAAACCGAATAGTTTAGTCAGTTTAGTCGATTCAATAAGTTCGCCGTTTAAATTCATTGATTTTACATTTAAATTTACTTTAGCGGTACCTGCATAAACTTTACCGATTAATATCCTACCCACATACGGATCATAATTAAGAATGGTAGCAAGCATTGAGAAAGGTGCGGTTCTATCAACATTCGGCTGAGGAATATGTTTAATAATCAATTGAAATAGCGGTGTTAAATCCGTTCTTTCATCTTTTAAGTCGGTAACTGCCCAGCCGTCTCTTCCGACTGCGTATAGTACAGGGAAATCTAATTGCTCTTCCGTTGCATCAAGCGCAGCAAATAAGTCAAAAATTTCATTTAATACCTCATCTATTCTGCTGTCGGGTCTATCAACCTTATTGATAACTACAATCGGTCTTAAGCCTAATTTTAAAGCTTTACTAAGTACGAATTTAGTTTGAGGCATAGGCCCTTCGGAAGCATCAACCAGGAGAACTACTCCATCTACCATAGATAGTACGCGCTCAACTTCTCCTCCAAAGTCTGCGTGCCCTGGTGTATCAACTATATTTAATTTATAATCTTCATAATGTATAGATGTGCATTTAGCAAGAATGGTTATTCCGCGTTCTTTTTCCAATTCGTTAGAGTCCATTACTCTTTCGTCAACTTGCTGATTATCGCGGAAAGTACCGCTTTGCTTAAGCATGTTATCTATAAGTGTAGTTTTGCCGTGATCTACGTGTGCAATAATTGCTAAATTTCTAATATTATTCATTTACTGATTCGTTAATTATTTATAAGCTCTAAGAGTATAATTAATTTAACGATAATTATCAAACTATATTGAGAGAATAATATGCAGGAAGTGAAAAAATATCCTTTAAGCATGCGTTTAATGCACTGGGGATTAGGTATAATAATACTTGTAATGCTCTTTGTCGGGCTATATATGGTCAATTTACCGGTCGATAATCCGTTTAAATGGGAGCTGTATAATTTACATAAATCATTCGGGGTAATTGTTTTTGTGCTGGCAATTATACGTTTAGGTATAAGAGCTGCTTCTCAAATACCACCTCTTCCGAAAGAGATATCAACTTTAGAATCCAAGTTATCGATTTTATTTACAGTCTTGCTTTACTTAAGTATGTTTATTATGCCTCTAAGCGGATATATTTCTTCAACAGCGGGAGGATTCGGAGTGAAATTCTTTTCGCTTGATATGCCGAATTTTTTCTCAGAAAAGAATTTTGATTTATCCAGAATTGCTATTACTGTTCATATATATGTAGCATATTTTATGATTGCCGTGCTTTGCCTACACCTTAGCGCACCCATAAAGCATTTATTTATAGATAAAATAAATATATTCAAAAGGATGCTTTAAAAGGTAGTTAACGGGTTGCTAATATAAGATTTTTGCTTAAACTCTCATGCAACCTTACTTCTTGTAAAGAGAGTTAAACTGATATATAAAGATTGCAAAATAAACTTAATACCTTTTTATGTTTAAGCGAATTTTAATTGCAAACCGCGGTGAAATTGCCTGCAGAATTATCAAAACTGCAAAAAAAATGGGGATTCAAACTGTTGCTGTATATTCTGAAGCCGATACCAATTCTCTACATGTTAAGCTTGCTGATAAAGCTATATATATCGGGCATTCTCCCTCTACACAAAGTTATTTAAACCAAAAAAGCATTATTAATGCGGTAAAAATATCAGGCGCCGATGCGGTACATCCCGGGTATGGATTTTTATCCGAAAATACTGACTTTGCAGCCCGCTTGGAAAAATTAGGGATTACTTTTATCGGCCCTTCTTCTTATGCGATCAAAATGATGGGTGATAAGATTGAAGCAAAGAAAATTGCTAAAAAAGCAGGAGTGAATATCGTTCCCGGGTATATGGGTGCTATAAAAAATGATAGGGATGCAGTTAGAATCGCAAGTAAAATCGGTTATCCAATAATGCTTAAAGCCGCAGCGGGAGGCGGTGGGAAAGGCATGAGAGTAGTAAGAAGTTCCGAAGAAATGAAACAAGCTTTCAGCTCGACTACCAATGAAGCTAAGAACAATTTTTCCGATGAAAGAACATTTATAGAAAAATTTATTGAAAATCCTCGACATATTGAAATTCAATTACTTGGTGATAAACACGGAAATTATGTTTGTGTAGGTGAGCGAGAATGTTCTATACAAAGGCACCATCAAAAAGTGATTGAAGAAGCTCCGAGCCCGTTTATTGATGAAAGAACCCGTAAGAAAATGTATGCTCAGGCAGTTGCACTTGCTAAAGAAGTTAAGTATTTTTCTGCCGGAACAATAGAGTATATTGTAGATCCGAAAAAGAATTTTTATTTTTTGGAAATGAATACCAGGCTTCAGGTGGAGCATCCAGTAACCGAGCTGGTTAGCGGGGTAGATTTGGTTGAGCAGATGATTAGAGTCGCAGCAGGTGAAAGATTGCAGCTTAAACAAAAAGATATAAAATTAAACGGCTGGGCATTTGAATCCAGAATTTATGCTGAAGACCCGAGCTCAGGCTTCTTGCCTTCTACGGGAAGAGTATATACTTATAAAGAACCTCAGGCAACTGAAGGGGTGAGAGTGGATACCGGGATTTATGAAGGTGGAGAGGTAAGCATGTTTTATGATGCTATGATCTCTAAACTTTGTTCATACGGTGCTGATAGAAATGAAGCGATTACTAAAATGAAGAACGCTTTAAGTCAATATGTGATTCGAGGCATCTCTCATAATATCAGTTTCCTTCAAGCTATATATAACTCTGAACGATTCGTTAAAGGAGACCTTTCAACTAACTTTATCGAAGAAGAATTTAAAGGTGGTTTTACAGGTGCAGTTTTAAATGATGAGCAAAGTGCGGTTATATTGTGTGCGACCGTGTTTATCTTCTTAACTGATGCTAAACGTGCGGCAAGCGTTTCAGGTCAACTGCGGGGAAGGTGTAGAGCGATTGGTACGCGCTGGGTAATAAACTTAGACGGCAAAAACTATCCGGTAACCGTACGACCGATTGAAGACGGCTATAAAATTACTTTTGAGAACAGAAGATTTTATATAACCAGCAAATGGGTTCTAGGAAGTAAATTGTTCCCGTGTAAAGTGAACGGTCAGCAGTATAACTTACAGGTAGAGTATGTAATGGGCGGCTTTGATCTTAGGTTTATGGGCTCCACGGTAAGGGCTGCTGTGTTTACTCCAAGGGCTGCCGAACTTACTAAATTTGTCAAAATATCCAACGGTAAAGATATTCAGCCTGATTTGATTGCTAATATTGCCGGCCTTATTGTGGATATTAAAGTTAAAGAAGGTGATAAAGTTGTGAAAGGCCAGCCACTGGTAGTAATAGAAGCAATGAAGATGGAAAACGTCTTTTTCAGCCAAATTGACGGTAGGGTTAGTAAAATACATGTTAATTCTAAGGAAGTTATTGCGAATGGTGATACCATAATCTCGATTGAAGCGGATTAAGGACGTATGCAAGACCATTTGAGTTTAATTTCAGCATAAAAAATTAAAAAGTAATGCGGCAATATGGCTATTTATATTAGGCAAAATTTCTATCCTAATTTTATTTATCATTGATTGATAAAAATTCATTATCCAACTAGATATTTTTTTAAATATATTGGAAAGTACAATAGTTCAAAATCTTTGGCTTAATAGTGAATCGAATAAGCTAAAATCGCCCGATGAGATTAGTATAACACAATATGTTCCTCTGAAGAGATAACTTACTTAGCAACTTCATTCCAAATTAGGTCAAATTGGTTTTTATATGCTAAAGCCAGATCTGCATTTTCAATTAATACTACTTTTAAACTTTGCCACATTAGATAGGCAATCTTATTATGGTAGATATAGGTTGAAATTCCGCTAAAGTATTTATTAGGTATAAACCTATCTTCAACAAAGGACTTTCTTTCTTCAACCAAGTACTCATTTTTTTTGTCCGCAACTAAGCACCTAAAAACCACATTATTTAATTCAGACAGCCGGCGGTAAAATTTAATCATGTATTCATCACCAAAATATTGGAAATATACTCTCCTATCAAGCCCTGATAATCTTACTATACCTGAATTTTCACTCATAACTTCATATATATCGTTCATCGCCTGCTCAAATGCCTGTATTCCTTCAAGCACCGTAATATTATGTGATGAGAGGGCAGGTACTAATTGTTTAACATATGCAGGTTTATTTTCCGACATGCTATTGCTTTTACTATTGTACATTTTTTATATTTAATCAGGTTTAATTGATACTATATATATTAGTTGCTATAGTAATAAAGCAATATAAATATTAATTATTTTATAAAATAATTATAAAGTTTTATTAAAATTATATTAACAAGCCTATTAATCTGCTGTTATAATTGCTTTATAGTACAAGATCTGTAGAACTAATAAATTATATAATTAAAAACTGCATTGCTGTGATCCCTAATATAGGGCAATCTATTAATATCTTTTTCAATTAAGTTGTAGAGAGAACTATCATGAGAAGTATATAGCTCCTTTTCAAAAAATAGAGCTTACCAGTTGATAAACAGAATATTGGAAGCCAATAAATAGCTCATTATTTGAAATAGGAGAAATACTCTTGTAATGAAATAGAAAATTTTTTATAAAAGATTTCCTCAAACATTATTTTTAACTAAACAAAAAATTACATTTGGAAATAATCACAGATATAGCTGGGAATTATTTTATGTCCTTTAATAAACAAATCTAAATTTGTAAAATTTTTATATATACCTTTAGAAATTAAAAGAGAATCTATACCGAAGTTTTTTGCACCTAAAATATCTGTATTTAAATTATCGCCGATAGCAAGCATTCTAGATTTATCATACTTAGAATCTTTTACAGCATACTGATACATTTCCGTATAAGGTTTTCCGTAATATCTAACTACTCCGCCGAGTGATTCATATTTATTTGCAATAAACCCTGCCGGATATCTTAGTTCATTTCCATGATAAACTACGGTATCAGGGTTAGGGCATAAAGCAACAATATTATTGCCAATGGCTTTTTTTAATATTTCGTCATGCTTATCAAGTTCATCGCTGTTTTCCAAAAATGTAAGTATAACAAGAACCTCTGCCTGCTCAATATCTTGAGTTCGGTTATAAAATTCGCTTAAATCCAAATCTCGATTATATTCGTATCCTAAAATATAAGCTGTGCTTTTGTGATTATATTTTCGAAAATTTCTCTTTAATTCTTGTAGGAATAAATCCCCTGAAGTAATGATTTTTTCATCTCCGCAAATATATCCTAAATCTGCCAGCTTTTTTCTGACTATATTTTGCGGTCGGGGAGCATTAGTAAAGAATATAATATCTTTTTGCATTTCTTTTAAGGTATTTAATGTATTTATCGCCTTAGGGTAGGCGTTGAGCCCATTATGCACCACACCGCTCATATCAATTAAGTAAGTATGATATTTTTCTGCGATTTCTCCGAGACCCTTAATATACCTTTGCATAAACTAATAACTTTGTTTACAAAAAACTATATAGGAATATCACTCTGTTTACAATCCTTTAATCCGTTTATTTCATTATAAATGATGGACTTAGTTAGTATTTCAGGTAGTATAATTCCGTTAGGGTTTTCTTTACTTACTATTATATTAAAAGGAATGCCGTGCCGGTCATATTTTTTTAAAAATCGGCTTATTAAGTCCGATTTATTAGTATAATCAGCCCTCAATAATTTTATATTCCGAGTGCTAAGAAATTTTATAATCTCATCGTGCTCTAATACATTAAATTTATTCATTTTGCATGTTAAGCACCACTCTGCGGTAATATCTATAAACACTACATAATCTTTTGCTATATACTCATTAACCTTTTCCTCGGAAAAGCTTTCCCATACATGATTTCTTAGCTCGTTATTATGGGAGTGGGAAAGGTATATAGATGCAAAATAACCAAGTATTGCAACCCCAACTAAAATAGCCCCTGCTTTAAGAGAGGAGCGGTTTTTAGTAAAAATAAGCTTGATTAGGATAATTAATGTAATAAAGAGAAAAATTTCTACAAAGTCGGCTTGGAATGAGAGTACATAAAATAACCATAAGGCAGTTAAAGCCAGCAAAACTGAAAAAATCTTCTTTAGCTTAATCATCCATGCTCCAGGCTTGGGTAAAAACCTAAGTAAGCCCGGTCTAATTAAAAGTAGAATAAATGGTAAAGCCATACCGATCCCAACAAAAATATAGATCAGTAGTAGCTTAGGAAAGCTCTGGCTTAGCCCGAATGCAATTGCAAGCGAGAGAAACGGTGCAGTACAAGGGGTTGCAAGGAGGGTTGCAAACATACCCGTAAAAAAGCTTCCTAATATATTACTTTTGGTGTGTTCCGAATAATTAAAGATTCTGTTTAAAAAGGGTGGCAATTGAATTTCGAAGCTACCCCATAGGTTGCTTGCAAATAATAACAACATAGTTATTAAGAACATGATAAATATCGGCTCTTGAAAGTGGAATCCCCAGCCTAACGAATGCCCGAAGCTTTTCAAAATTTGAGTAAGACTTGCAAGCATGATAAAAGAAAAGATGATACCTAATATGGTAAATAATAAAGAGATCTTTATGTTTCTCTGATCATTAGTTAAGTTTTTCATTACACTAAGAATTTTTAGCGAAAGGACGGGAAGTACGCATGGCATCAAGTTCAAAATAAACCCGCCTAACATCGCGAATAAAAGAATTGCAAGCAGTGAATATGAAGGATCGGGTGAGTTTTCTACATTTAAAGCTACCTGATATAGCGCATAACCTGCTTCATCAAAGTATCCGTAGGGTATATTAAACAGAATTTTTTTACTTTCTCTTATGCAACTTTCCTTACAAGCTGCGTAATCAACATGAATTACAGCAATAATTTCCTGATCGTTTTGAATAGGAATTATTTCAATTGGTATAGTTATCTCATTATTATAGTAATTAATACTAAAGCCTTCATAGATAGACGTTTTAAATTGAGGCCAAAGTATTTGGTAAGACTTAATATTATTCGCGTCTTTAAGTTTGATTTTTAAAGGGATCCCACTTTCACCGGGAATATTTGCATACATTTTCCAGTTTTCGGCAATGTTAAACTTAAGAATTACTATAGCTTTTTCTTTTTCGTAGCTAACCCTTGTTAATGAAAGACTAATCGGTAAATCATCGGTTTGAGCATAGCAGTAATTATAGAAAAAAATTCCTATAAAATAAATAATTAATAATAAATATTTGAATCCATATACAAAATTAGGCCTATATATTATTTTTTTCATAATAAAAATGTGCTAAAATATTTTATAAAGTATATTAGCAAGATAAAAGTTAATGTTAAACATAAACCCTACCTGGAATTGGAATTCTTCACTGTTTTCTCAAATTGATTTTAAAAATTCTTTATTTTTTAAGCCTACACTTGAACTGAATCCTATTGCTAATGTTGTAGGCGGGATTTTATCAATTTATACTTTCAGTAATTTTTTAGATACGTGGAATCATAAATTTTCAACCGCTGAAAAATTGAAAGAGCTTAACTTAAGAGATGTTTATCATATACTTAGCCTCTCTACGCTAATCGCTCCTCTTGCCGGTATTATCCAAAATTCTTCAGTATTTTATAAAAGTTACTCAAGCTATCTTTATAGCTCTTTGAGGGGTAATAATATATACACCCTGTTGGGAGGTTCAATTGTCCTATATAATCTTCCCAATGCTTTAAAATCAGTATATAATTTAGCAAGCCGAAAAGGAACTGCCGATGATTGGCTCACAATTGCTAAAACCGGTGCTTTGTATACAATCGGAGCCGGGTTTATATGTAACTCTAAATGGATTTTAAATGCCGTAAGTCCTTGGGTTCAAGCTATTAACACCTGGAACATTTCCGCCATGCTGCTTTTCAGATCTTTTGATATTATTAGCGGCAGAGATAGGGACGATTCCGCTTTAGAAGCTTCGTTAAGTATCATATTTACGGTAGCCGGATTTTTCACCCTAAATGGGGCTATAAAATCCGGGATTGCGTTAGCGCTCGTGTATAAATTTTCCTCATATTTAGGAACAGATGGGCAATATACAAAATTATTGCGTTATGTTGATAGGATAACCACCGTCGGAGCCGCAATTTATATGGCACCTAAAGTTATAGGCCTTGTTATGGGGGCAACTGCTTCTCCGGCTTTATCCTCTGTTGCCGGGTTTATATCTTCAATCGGTATTTCACAATTTTTATCATCTGTTGCAACTTATGTTGGTTCAACTCAAGCAGCGGCGGTGGCCGCTCCTGTTGTAACCTATTTTTCTCCGCTTTTATTACCGGCGGCTGCTTTAACGATCGGCGGATTAGCGTTTTATAAAGGCTATTCTTTTCATAAAGAACGGATGAATTCAACCTATAAAGATCCTAAGCACATACTTTATGATCCGGAAGGAAGAAGAGAATTCAAAATAACGGACATTTTAACGAATACTTTTAATATCAGCAGAAATTTTCATAATCTTGAGTTAAGGAGCGGGATAAAGATGATTCCGGCCATGGCTGCAATAGGGATAAGTTTCGGGGTTGGAACTATCTTATGCTATTCATGCGTAGCTGTGTTTGCTCCCTACCTGGCTCCGCTTGCTACTAGTGCAGCAGTTGTTATTATTCCTAAAATTGCTGCCGGCGGTCTTACGGGATATTTAGCGAGTGCCGGAATAGTTGCAGGGACTGGTGCTTTATTAGGAGGGATAAAGGGGCTATATGGAGGGAATATAGTGCAGAATACTATAAAATACGCCGGGTATGCCGGGGGTGCCTTATTATTATCCTCATTAGCATTTGGAAGTAATGCAGGCGTATTAGCCGTTGCTGCGCTTACTTCAGTGGCTCCTGTAGTAGTAGCTTTCTCTATCGGGGCTTTTGTGTCCTCTATAATTATAGCAAACATCTCTACTTTTGCTTATCAGCAGAAAAAACCAGGACATGTTGTAACTGCTGAAAGGCTACTTTCAAATATAACAGAGCTTAATAAACAACTTAAAAAAATTCCCTTTGAGGAGTATCCAAGTTTTTTCATCGGTGAGATAAACCGGGGAGCTATATATATTGAAGCTTCAAGAATTAACCTTCCTGCCGGTATAACTTCACTTGACTTATTGCAACCGGGAAACGGTGCAAATGCTTTAGTACCGGTCGAAAACCCGGGAGCTATGCCTAATGCTGGAATTAACTATTCTTATCAACCTGTTGAAAATATAGATAAAATAAATGATTTTATGAGTAACCTGCAAAAGTTAGCCGGAATAGTTTCCGAATTTTACAATTTTAATGAAAGTCAACGAAAACAATTTATCCAAGCTACGCTATTATTTAAAAAAGATATAAAATATTTTAAAAAACAAATTACAGACCATTCTATTACCAACCCTGAAGATAAAATAACATCCAAAAATATTTTATATGTCTTAAACGAATGCCAAGCAACTCTTAAATCTTTAGATAAAACAATTAACCCTGATCAGATTTATAAAGGAATCTAGATAAAAAAGGTTTTATATAATTTTGTTTTTGTTAATATAATTTTTAAAATTTTAGAAAGCTAATAATGAGCCTTGAGTTAAGTATAGTTACATTAATCGGTTGTTTCATTTTTTCTTATTTACTTTCGGGGAATTTTATTCGACTGCTTACTAAAAAGAAAATTATTGCTATCCCAAACAGTAGAAGTAACCATAAATCACCTACTCCGCTCGGGGGAGGGTTAGCTATAATTATCTCCTTCTTTATCGGCTGTATTCCCTTTCTGTTCCTCTATAATGATACAGTAAAACCTCCTCTCTATATTGCTTCCGCACTTGCACTATTATGTGTAATTTCATTTAGGGATGATATTAAGCATGTCCCGGCCGCTATAAGGCTTATAGCTCATTTTGTGGCGGCTATTATAGGTGCATTCGTAGTTAAGCATAACGGCTTAATTTTTAAAGGTATTATTGATCCGGATATTGAATATATTTTTATTGTTCTTGCGATTGTAACTTTCATTAACCTTTTTAATTTTATGGATGGCATAGACGGCATCACAGGCGCGCAAGTCATTTATTTAGGGATAGCAATTGCTTTAATTTTAAGTTTTTTGAACAATCAGAGCAGTTATATCTATATATCACTTCTGCTGGTTGCATGTACTTTCGGATTTTTAATATATAATTGGCATCCGGCACGCATTTTTATCGGGGATGCGGGAAGTATTACCATCGGTTACATTCTTTCATTATTACTATTGATTATTGCTGCTAAAGGAGCCTGGGTGCAGGCAATTATTCTTCCTATGTATTATTTCGCCGATGCAGGATATATACTGTTAAAACGAGCAATATCTTTGGAAAAAATTTGGCAGGCTCATTCGGAACATTTCTTTCAACGTGCGGTGAGGGCGGGGAGAAGTCATGCCGAGGTGGTAGTAAAAATTATTATACTAAATATTATTTTGCTTAATCTGAGTTTGGGAGCTTTGCATTTTAAGGGAGAAATCTTAATTGAATGCCTCTTTATATTATGTGCTTTGGTAGGAACTATTGTTACTATTAATATTTTACCTATCAAAATACCATTGCTGGATTTAAAAGCAAAAAGGTAACAGTAATGCAAATTAACGTTTTATTAACTATTCATCATTAAAGTATTAATAAATAATTATATTTATTTTACTTAGGTGAGAGAAAGATTTTGGAAAATAGTTAATAGCCGGCGTACAAAATCTGTAATGGAAGGTATAAAAGAGTTCTTTTTCTTTTTTCCTCAAAATTATGAACAGGATACTAAATCATCAAAACAAGATTCAGACAATTTAAAGATCAACCAAGAACAAAAAGATAAAACCGAAACAGTTCAAAATTCCGAAAAAGAAGCCGACATAGAAAAAAAAACTTCCAGAACCAGTAGAGCTTGGAACTTTACTAAGAAAGCATTTTTAGCAACTAAAGATGTAGTGACTTCTACAAGTTTCGGTAGAGTGACTTTAATTGCATCATCGGCTTTACTTTTTGCAACTGCTCCCGTGGCTCCCTGGCTTGCAGGCATCGGGCTCACTGCTGCGGTGGGGGCGGTAGCCGGCGGCTTAACGGTTGAAACCTATAGAAGATATAAACTGGGGACTTTAAAAAAAGAGGATAAATTACTAAATAAATTAACCGATGCGGAAGTTGAAAAGCACCAAACTCTTGAAAAGATGAAAGGAAGAGAGATTCCCGATGCACAGAAGGAAAATTATAAGGAATTACTTTCCTCACTTGAAAAAGGGTTATATAAATTCCCCGGCTATGATGAAAAAACCCATAAAACCAGCTTACTTAAAGCTATGGCTAAAGCCGGAATTTTTACCGGCCCTGAGAATTTTGTGAACATAGGTGTTTCTCTAATTGCTATGGAGCCGTTATCGCTTTCCGTAACCGTCGGCATCACTATTTTAGGTTATAATCAAGAAGTAAAAAAAACAAAGCGCTATAATGACGAGAAGGTTAAGCTCTTAACTGATATGGAAGCGGCTAAAAGCGTTTTAGGCATTTCATATGAAAATGGAAAGGGTTTACCTATACTTAAAGATATCGCGAACTTAAGGCTTGCCGAAAATATTGCAACCCAAGACTTAATGAATAAAGTAAATACTAAGCTTGAAAAAGGAGAAGAAATCGAACCGAAAGTGATGATGCAGGAATTTGAAAAGCTGCGTGGCACGCTTATGAGCGAGTTTACTAAAAAAGATAATATATTTGCTATGAGCGATGAAAAGGCAGCCAAAGAAGTGGAAAATAGGAGGTTAGCTTTTAGTGAAAAGGGTGATATAGAATCTTTACAAAAATTAGAGGATATAAAAGATTTACGGGAGCAACATAAAGACCTGTTAAAAGATAAAGTAGAATCTCAAGAAACTTTGCCGCAAAAAGCAGGTAATTTTTTTAAAACTATGGGTAAGGTTGCATGGTATGGTTTTTCTGTAAATAAAACTCAGGAAATGTTTTCACCCGTTAGAAAACATGAAGATTATACGGAAACCTTAAAAAGCTTAAAAGAATCCAAAGAGGTTGTAATTCAAAAAGCCAAAGAACCTGAAATTCAAAAAGATAAGCCCCAAGAGCCCTTAAAAGATGACCCGAACTTTTGGAGAAAAAGCATAAAACCGGTAATAGGAAGTCATAGGCAAAATGATAGTCATTCTCACTAAGTTTATATTTCGAATTTGTGAAATATAAGCTATACTGCCGATGCAAAAAATCGGTAATTTATGTATGTCATTAAAATATAAAGTTTTAGCTAAAGATGGAAATGCGAGATTAGGAGTCCTGGAAACAGCGCACGGTGAAGTGAGAACACCGGCATTTATGCCTGTTGGGACTGCTGCAACAGTAAAAGCAATGTTTCCGGAAGATATAAAAGCAACGGGTGCGGATATTATTTTAGGGAATACTTACCACTTAATGCTGAGAGGAGCTGCGGAAAGAATCCATAAATTCGGAGGCTTAAGGAAGTTTATGAACTGGCATGGACCTATTCTAACCGATTCCGGAGGATTCCAGGTATTATCCCTTACTAAGCTCAGAAAAATCACCGAAGAGGGGGTAACTTTCAGATCTCACCTTGACGGGACAAAATACGAACTCACTCCCGAAAGATCAATGGAGATTCAATATTTTTTAGGCAGTAACGTCACTATGATACTTGATGAGTGCCCGCCGTATCCTATCTCTTATATGAAAGCTAAAAAATCCATGGAGCTTTCATTAAGATGGGCGGAAAGATCCAAAGCAGCATTTATCAAGCGCGAAGGGCATGGAATATTCGGAATTGTACAAGGAAGCGTGTTTGAGGATTTGAGAGCAAAATCAGCACAAACTTTAGTGGATATGGATTTTGACGGTTATGCTTTAGGCGGTGTTGCAATCGGAGAAATGCAGGAACTGATGTTCCAAACTTTAGAATTTACCGTACCGCTACTACCTCAAGAAAAGCCAAGGTACTTAATGGGAATCGGAAAGCCGAAAGACATAGTCGGTTCGGTGATGAGAGGGGTTGATATGTTTGATTGCGTTCTGCCCAGCCGTTCCGGAAGAAACGGTCAGGCGTTTGTGAGGGGTGGAACCATTAATATTAAAAATGCTAAATATTCTGAGGATACAAAGCCTTTAGATGATAAATGCGAATGCTATACTTGCAAAAATTATAGCCGGGCTTATTTATATCATTTAGTCAGGTGTAAAGAAATACTTGGAGCTATGCTTGTTACCATGCATAACCTCACATATTATCAGGATCTGATGCAGGCATTGAGGAAAGCTATTGAAGAAAAAAGGTTATCAAGCTTTGAGAGTCAAGGGTTTATCTGAAAATAGAGGAGTGAAAAAGATTGGCAAAAATATATCCGCAAATAATTAAAGGTAAATTCAGATCTATAAAAGATATAACGCTGATAGGGTTGTTTTTGCTTTATTTTTGCGGATCATGGATTAGATGGGGTAGGGGTGAGAGGAGCCCGGATCAGGCTTTACTTATAGATTTACCTAACCGCCGTGCTTATCTATTCGGGATAGAAATATGGCCTGATGAAATATACTATATTACCGGCGCATTGATTCTTGCAGCTTTAGGATTATTTTTTGTTACCTCTTTACTTGGAAGAATTTGGTGCGGGTATACCTGTCCGCATACAGTTTTTACCGATATATTTTTAAAAATAGAAACCTTCTTTCAAGGGGATAGAAACAAGAGAATAAAGCTTGATAGCTCTTCATATGATATTGATAAGCTCACCCGAAAAGTCGCCACTCACATTAGTTGGTTAGGGATCGGGTTCTTATTTGCCTTCGGATGGGTAGGATATTTTTATGATGTCAAAAAACTGCTACAGGATTTAATAACATTAAAGGTAAGCGGTAATGCTACAATATGGTTATTTTCACTTACTGCCTCTACTTATTTATTCGCAGGTTTCGTAAGACAAAGAGTATGTATGTATATGTGTCCCTACGGTAGGTTTCAATCAGCAATGATTGATAAAGAGACTGTGCTTGTAACATATGATAACGAGCGGGGTGAACCGCGGGCAGGGGAAGGTGAGCAGGAGAGAGGCGATTGCATTAGCTGCAATAAATGCGTTGTCGTGTGCCCGATGGGTATTGATATAAGAGATGGATTGCAGATGGAGTGCATAAATTGCGGCTTGTGTGTGGATGCATGCAATAGTGTTATGGAAAAGATAGGCAAGCCGTTAGATCTTATCGGCTATAAAAGCAGTGTAATCTCCAACGATCAACAAAAAAGTAAAACTATTTTAAAACATATTTTTAGAGCAAAAACTATAATTTTTTCCTTAGTATTTGTTATAGTTGCAGGAGTCATGCTTTATAGTCTTACAAATAAGTCAACCTGTATACTATCCGTATCAAAAGATCATGGGGCATTATTTACTGTTATTCCTGACGGAAGTATCAGAAATACTTATGATATTAAAATATTTAATAAATCCTCACGCATCAAGAATACTGAGCTAACCATTGAAGGTATGGAGAATATAAAATTTATGGTTCAGGATATAAGTGAATATGTTGATAAATATAATCTTAAAATCAAGCCGGATGCAGAATTAGAGTATAGGGTATTTATTAAAATCCCGAATGATAATTATAATTTTAAACAAAAAGATATAAAGTTTATCTTGAAAGATCTAAATACAAATGAAATAATCGTGAAACATAATTCTTTTGTGGTTTCAAGATGAGATTCGGAAATTTACTTGCATTTCTTATATTAATCTCAGCTTTTGCGCTTGGTACGGCTAAAGTTGCTGAGATAATTTTAAAAGTACCGCCTTGTAAATTATGCTATTACCAGCGCTATATTTACGGGCTGCTAATATTCCTCTGTTCATTATTCTTTATAGGAAGATTTCATATATTAAAACTGGTTATAGTTTTGACTTTGCTTGTTTCGAGTTCAGTTTTATCATTTTACCACCTGGGAATTGAGCAAAAATGGTTTTCTTATGAATCCGAGTGCACTACAACATTTAAAAAAGCGAGCACATTTTTAGAGTATAAAAAAATGCTTAAAAATAAAGATATAGTGACATGTGATCAATCATTATTCGAATTCTTAGGAATCTCCATAGCTGCATGGAATTTTATTTACACAACTTTAATTTTGCTTATAACTTTAATTATCAGTATAAAATTTAATTGGTTTAAAGATGAAGAAACCAAGACACCTTCCGCTCCCTAATAATAAGAAAGATAGACTTGCAGAAATTATGCGTGTAGATCATGCGGGGGAGTATGGTGCTAAGCGGATATATGAAGGCCAGCTGAATATTACACGGGGCGGAGCCTTACATAAGGAAATAAAAGATATGTATGAGCAGGAATTAACCCATCTTAAATATTTTGAAACTCAATTAGCACAAAAAAGAATTAGGCCGACAATACTACAGCCCCTTTGGCATGCATTAGGATATGCACTGGGTGCTGCCACTGCTCTATGCGGAGAAAAGTCTGCAATGGCATGCACGGTTGCGGTAGAGGATGTTATCGAAGAGCATTACCAATCTCAAATTGACGAACTTTCAAATTCCAATGAAGACTCAGAACTTAAAGAAAAAATAAAGCAGTTTCGTGATGAAGAGCTTGAGCATAGAGATAGAGGAATAGCTAATAAGGCACAAGAGACTTTCGGTTATAAAACTTTATATAATATAGTGCAAACCGCGACCAAAACTGCAATACTACTTTCAAAGAAAATTTAATCAAATTGAAGAATGTTAAAGACTCTTTTTGTTTTTGATATTGAAACTGTACCTGATCTCATTTCAGCAAGGAATCTGCTTGGCAGTGATACCCCTGAAGCAGAGCTTGGGGAAGCTTTAACTCAATATCATCTTGATATAACGCAAGGAAAAAACGGTTTCATCAGGCAGCTATTTCATCAAGTGGCAGCCATAAGTTTTTTGGAAGCAGAGATACACCATGATCAAGAGGGTGGGGAGTATTATGTATTAAAAGATATAAGATCAGGCGGAAAGGCGGAATCTACTGAAAAGGAGCTTATACAAGGCGTGTTTCAGTACTTATCAACCTTAAAAGCAAGATTGGTCAGCTTTAACGGCAGAAGTTTTGACTTACCGGTGCTGAAATATCGAGCTATGCGTTATGGGGTGCAGGCTAAGTGGTTGCATCAGAGCGGTGATAAATGGAATAGTTATAATAGCAGATATAGTCATGACTGGCACTGTGATCTTTTAGATGCTCTCTCGGATTACGGTGTCTCAGCTAAGATAAAAATGTCTGAAGTCTGTGCGCTCTTAGGGTTGCCGGGGAAAATAGATGTTGACGGTTCACAAGTAAGTGAATTGTTTAATCAGAATAAAATCCGAGAAATTAGAGACTATTGTGAACTTGATGTAATTAATACTTATTTGATTTATTTAAGGCATATGCATCATATCGGGAAATTAAGCGGTAATTCCTATGATACCTGCATTGAAGATTTAATAGCATTTCTACAAAGTAAAGCGGAAGAAAAGCAAAACTTTACCCTTTTCTTAGATGAGTGGCTGAGTAAGTATTAGTTTGCAGCGTCTGCTTAGCACTTGAAGAGAATGCTCAAATGCATGAAAAAATGCATCGGTGCACTTTCTTTTCCACTTGTGCTTGGCTTGGAGATCATAGTTGCCAAATGGGGTTGTATATTATTTTATTGGCAGAAGGATTGCTTCCCGTAGAAGTTTGCGAATATTTCTGTTTTACTGCGCTCTTCGTGCACAAATAGTGAAACATCTTTAACTGTTATAAGGCACACAAGTAGAATAAATTTTCTATACTTTTATAATAAGTAATATTGTATATTATCTCAGATAAATTTAATATTGTGAAAGGATTCTTTCTGAAATTTCCACTATTGCAGGGTTACCTATTTGATCTTTATTTATTGGGAGCTTATTTCTTGAGAAAACTATAATGCCTTCTTTTGATCTTTCCAGTTTCTTTTGCCTATTTATAGTTGGCTTATTAGTTACAGAAGGAGATGAGGATCTTACTTTGGACACTAATAAAGGTTTTTTATTATCTTCGTCATATTCTTTTTTATATCCGGCTGTTTTAACAGGTAAAGCTTCACGAAGGAATAATTTCCATCTTGTAATCACTTTGCTTGCATATTTTTCACCCAAGTGAGGAGTATGAGAATGATATCGTGCTACTGCCAACCCCCAGTTCTTGGTGTTAGTATAATGATTTTTCAAAAAATTAGCAGCATAGTTGGTGTTTATTACAGGGTTAAATGCTTGCTCAATATTAGAGAAATTTTTTCCGTGGTGGTGTAGATTAATTTGATTGCACCCGACATCAATGTTGCGTACTCCTTTATGCATCTGCTCTTTAACAAATTTCACAGCTTTATATTTGTTTTCAAAAAAATAAGGTTTGCCTTCTATCCCGACTGCCCAAGGCCAAGGGTAAAATTTTTTGGCACTTTTATCCCATCTTCCGGATTCAATAATAGCGATTGAATGAAGTAAACTTTCCGGGATATCATATTTATTTTCATAATATTTAATAGCAACACTGCATTGCTGTGCATCATATGAATTATAAGAGGCATTTGCCTTTAAACATATCACACTTAATATAGCGATAAAGAAAGCCTTTGCCCAAAACCCCATATTACTTATATAATTCCCTTCAGTATAACTAAAATCTAGCATAATTATTTGCCGGTTAAAACTACTTTTAACTAAGGGGGCAGAAAATTACCGACCGGATTACTTATTTACTTGTGGTTATTCAGATAATTCTTTTTAAAATATTTGTAGTAGTGGAAGGTACTTAAAGGTATTAGTAGAAGATAGGTTAATCCGACTATCGGTAAAGTTATCCACGGCTCAAGTACCATGCTTGCGATTAATAATCCGACACTAACCAACATTAGGGTAACATATTTTCTATTAATATTTATCTTTTTAAATGAAAAAGTCGGTACACTGCTTACCATAAGAATACCAATTACGAACATATAAGCGGCAATAATCCATGGAGAAAATTTTATATCTAATAATTCAAAGCTCGAAATCATAGGGGTTAATGCTAATGCAGCAGCTGCAGGCATGGGTATACCTGTAAAGTAATATTGTGCAGTGATTGCCCCCAATTTATCGGTAGTTTGTACGTTAAATCTTGCAAGTCTCAGCGCTGAGCAGGTAATATAAAACAATACTACTGCCCAACCGACACCTTTATAAGGAATTTCATGCAATGACCAAGTATAAATTACGATAGAAGGAGCTACTCCGAAGCTCACAATATCCGCAAGGGAATCAAGTTGAGCGCCGAAAGGACTTGTGCTGTTCAATAGCCTGGCAATTTTACCGTCCAAACCATCCATAAACGCTGCAACAATAATAAGCCCAGCTGCAATTTGCCATTTTGAGTCAATAGAATATCTTACTGCACTAATACCTAAACATAACCCTAAAATTGTAATCATATTAGGGAATAATTTTTGTATCGGAACTTGTAAGCTGGGCTTGTGTCTTTTTCTACTCACTTTAATAGTTACCTTACTTCGCCGATTCTCTTGTTTTGAACACCTTTAAGGTTAGCTATGATACTTTCTCCTCCGACTACTCGTTGGCCTTCAATTACTTGCGGCTCGATGCCTTTCGGTAAATAAACGTCAACTCTGCTACCGAATCTGATAATACCGAACCTTTCACCTGTTTTAACCTGTTCGTGATCTTTTAGATTACAAACAATTCTTCTTGCAATGAGCCCTGCAATTTGAACAACACCGACAAGTTTGTTTTCCGGGGTTTCAATTAAAATAGACTGTCTTTCATTATGCTCACTTGCTTTATCAAGGGAAGCATTAAAAAATTTGCCCGGATGGTAATGTAGTATCTTAACCTCACCTTCGATCGGAATCCTATTCACATGCACGTCAAATACATTTAAGAATATACTTACTCTGGTATATTCCTCATCTCCGCCTTCAAGCTCAGGAGGCAATTTTGCGGTAGTAATTCTTTGTACAAGGCCGTCAGCAGGGCTTATTACAAAATCCTTCTCAATCGGAGTAACTCTTTCAGGGTCCCTAAAGAAAAATACGCACCAAATAGTTAGAAGAACCCCAATCCAACCTAATTTTTGTGAAATCAGGAACAAAACTAGTGTAATTATAATAAATATAAGGATAAAAACATAGCCTTCTTTATGAATACCAGGGATAAAATCTTTTATGCTTTCAATCATCGACTTCTTAGTATATATTGTTATATCGTGTTTACTATATATCAGAATGGTAAACTTATTACAAAGAAATTTTAATATAAATTAGTTGAATATATGAAAATTAAAAGTGTTTGTGTATTTTGTGGGGCGCGGGACAGCGTAGATAAAGAGTATATTGATCTTGCCGCAGAGTGCGGAAAGATGATGTCCTCCAAAGGTATTGATTTAGTTTACGGCGGCGGTAGAACCGGTATGATGGGCGCTGTTTCAAAGGCGGTTACCGATACGGGAGGTAAGGTAGTTGGAATTTATCCGAAACTTCTTGATGACCTTGAGCCTTTGAATACAAATTTAGATAATACTATCTTTGTAAAAAGCATGTTTGAGCGTAAAGAGCTTATGATCGAAAAATCAGATGCATTTTTAATTCTTCCCGGCGGATTCGGAACACTTGATGAAATATTTGAAGTTGTTACTTTAAAAATTCTTAAGCAGCATGATAAGCCAATTATTATATGTAATTATAATAATTTTTGGCAGAACTTAATTGATTGTTGTGAGGAAATTATCAATAAGAAATTTGCTCGCACTCATGCAAGAGATACTTATGAAATAGCTGATACATTAGAAGACGTATTTGTTAAACTTGGTTATTAAAGTTAATGAAAGTTGGTATTATCGGTGCTTCAGGCAGAATGGGGCAGGAGTTGGTTAAAGTCGCTTTTGAAGAAATGGAGCATAATAAGTGCCAACTGATAGGGGCGAGTGTAAGGAACTCAAGCTATTTACTGGATAAAGAAATTATAAACCCTATAGAAAACAAATCTATCGGGGTCGCATATTCGGATAATATAGAAAATATTATCAAAAATGCTGATGTAATAATCGATTTTACCGGGGCTAGTTATTCCTTGAAAGTTGCCGAATTGGCTAATAAATATAAGACTGTTCATATCTGCGGCACCACAGGATTTAATCACGATGAATTCGACCGACTAACTGAGATAGCTAAGCAAACGGTGTTGTTTTGGTCGCCTAATATGAGTATTGCAATATATACACTATCAATGCTTGCTGAAAAAGCTGCTGCGCTTCTTGGTGAGTCATTCGATATCGAAGTGCTTGAGATGCATCATAAGTATAAAATTGATGCGCCGTCCGGCACGGCTCTTATGCTCGGCAAATCCGCCGCTAAGGGTAGAGGTATTAATTTTGAAGATTCTAAAGTTTTGAATAGATCGGGATCTAATGGCGTTAGGCAGGAGGGGAGTATAGGTTTTGCAGCTCTTAGGGGTGGAAGTGTAGTCGGAGAGCATTCGGTGATTTTTGCATCTGCAAATGAAAAGATTGAATTATCCCATACTATGTATAACCGTAAAGCTTATGCTGAAAACGCCTTTAAAATTGCATATTGGGCTAGCACACAGCTTCCGGGTAAGATATATACCATTGAGGACTATATAAACACCAAATAATAAAGATATATTAAACACTTCTCTTAAAAACAGTATTCGATATATAATCCTTTTTTACTCCTTTAACCGTATGTTTAATCTCAAAGGTTTCTTTGTTGTTATGGAAAATATACTTTGTATCATAGTTATCAGATCCGCAAATATGAGAAGCCATAGCTTGCCATTTTTCTATAGTCTTTCTAATACGCTCAAATTTTATTATATGAAATAAATCACCTTGTTTCCCATTATGATAAAAATATATCTCTAATACAGAATCTTTATATAGGTATATATATTCTTTATATACCTGCAAGGTTAAGTTATCAGTTATAAGCTCTCCATCCTCTCTATAAAGAAGAGAAAGATTCTTGCCCGTATTGCCGGCAGTAAAGCTCGCTTCTCCTATTACTCTGCCTGACCAAGGCGTGCCCACTATTACTCGGGTGAAATACCAATTACCTTTTAGTAAATCAAATATTTTAGTTGTATGCACAATTTAGTTTTCAAATTTATTGGTGTTCCAATAATATTCAAGTTAATTTCAAAGCTCAATGGCTTATAAGAATAATATTTTTATTGTATTGTAACAACATAATTGACATAGCACACAAACTCAATTATTGACTAAACTTAAGTAAGTCTTCAGGGCAGGGCGCGATTCCCTACCGGTGGTAAATTCATTGTAATTCAATGGAAAGCCCACGAGCGCTTAAGTAAATTTAATTTATTTAAGGACAAGCAGATTCGGTGTGAATCCGAAGCCGACGGTATAGTCCGGATGGGAGAAGGCAGTAGTTGGATATATATCATCTTGTATAAGGCGCTAACCTTGCAAGCTATTATCTGCCTAATTCTTTTGGTGACGACAAAAGTTTTAAGGGTTTTTAAGTGGAAGATAATACTCATTTATATTATATGAAAAAAGCTCTCGAGCTTGCGAGGAGAGGGGAATATACAGTTTCACCCAATCCTATGGTCGGGTGTATAATTGTAAGACAGGGTAATATAATAAGTGAAGGATGGCATGAAAGAGCGGGGGAAGCGCATGCTGAAATAATTGCGATTAGAAAATCTACTCCCGAGCTAACGAAAGATGCCGATATGTATGTCACGTTAGAGCCTTGTTGCCATTATAATAGAACACCACCTTGTACGGATGCTATAATAAAAGCAAAGATAAAACGGGTTATTATTCCGTCTCTTGACCCGAATCCAAAGGTTTCCGGGCGGGGGATAGAGATGCTAAGAGAGGCCGGTATTGAAGTAATTACCGGTGTACTGGAAAATGAAGCTTTAAAATTAAATGAAATATTTTTTCATTACCAAAAAACAAGGCTACCGTTTGTTGTATTAAAGTGGGCAATGTCATTAGATGGTAAGATGGTAACAAGCGCTCATGATGATAAAAAGCTAAGCTCAAAAGAATCATTGGAACATTTACACTTGAGCAGGGCAAAAGTCGATGCAATATTGGTAGGAGCTAATACTATAAGGGAGGATGATCCGCTGCTTACCTGTAGAAGTGATGAATATAGTAATAATAATCCGTTAAGGATTATATTATCAAACGACTTAAGTTTCCCGCTATCGGCAAAAGTTTTACAGGATCAGGATAAGGCTAAAACCTTAATCGTTACTACAAATAAGGTGAGTGTTGAGCAAATAGAAAAATTTTCTTCTAAAAATATTGAGGTGTTAGTTACTGAGGGTGATGAAAATGAGCAAGTTGATATAAAAGCTTTGCTTATCGAGCTAGGTAAGAGAGAAATCACCGGTTTACTCGTAGAAGGAGGGAGCAAAGTGCATGTATCATTTTTTAAGGCTAATTGTGTAAATAGAGTTGAAGCTTATATAACGCCTTACATAGTTGCGGATTTACCTAAAAAGCTTGCCCTTAAGCCGTTTGATTTTCAAGCTATGGGTAATGATATATTTATAAAATCAAATGTATGAGGAATAGTATGTTTAACGGCATAGTCGAAGGAACGCTAAAACTTTTAAGTAAAACTTTAAACAATAACTCATGTGTTATGGAATTCGAGCGTTTAGTAACTTTAGATGATTTAAAAATCGGGGGTAGTATTGCTATAAATGGAGTTTGCCTTACGGTTACTGAACTAACAAATGACAAGTTCTTTGCTGATATTATGCCGGAAACTTTAAATGTTACCGCCTTAGGTTATCTTGCGACAGGGAATGCTGTAAATTACGAAAGGTGTTTAAAGTTAAACGCAAGAATAGAAGGGCACTTAGTTAAGGGACATATTGACGAAATCGGAGTAATTGAAGAAATTTATGATGAAGGTAATGCTAAAATTATTAAGGTGAGTATTTCAGAAAATATTCAGCCTTACTTAATAAAGAAAGGTTCAATAGCTATTGACGGGATGAGTATAACTATTATTAGTGTAGGAAATAAATATTTTACCGTAGGGTTAATTCCGCATACGGTAAAAAATACTGTTGCCCGAGTTTATAAAGCCGGCACAAAAGTAAATTTGGAAGTTGACGATATGGCAAAATATATGTGGAACTTTATGCAAAATAATTTATTAAGTAAGGCTGGTTAAGTATGAACCGATTTAAAACTATTAGTAAAGCTCTAGATAGCTTAAAATCCGGCAAAATGGTTGTTTTAGTTGATGACCACGACAGGGAAAACGAAGGTGACTTAATACTTGCCGCTCAGTTTGTGACACCTGAAGCAATTGCTTTTATGTTAAAATATACCAGCGGCATAATATGTATTCCTATGCATAAGGAAAGGCTTGATGAGCTAGGGATAAAGCTTATGGTAAATGAATCCGAAAACACCAGCCGAAACAAAACTAAATTTACTACCTCGGTAGAAGCAAGACACGGGGTTTCAACGGGTGTATCGGCTCAGGATCGCACAACTACAATAAAAGCTTTATGTAATCCTGAAAGCTCAGCGAGAGATATAAGTCAACCCGGGCACGTATTTCCACTTGAATATACACCGCTTGGGGTAATTAAAAGAAGGGGGCATACAGAAGGTGCTATCGACTTGATGAGGGCAGCAAATTTAAATGAAACGGCAATTATTTGCGAACTTATGAATGAAGATGGCACAATGATGAGAGGAACACAGATTAATGAGTTTGCTGCTGAGCATAATATGGAGATAATTTCTATTGAGGATATTTATCAATATAGAATATATCATGAAACTATAGTTAGCAAAGAAGCATCAGCTACACTTCCGACCGAATTCGGAAATTTTAAAATTAGTATCTTTAAAACTGAGATCGATGATAAGGAACATATAGCCTTAACTAACTTAAAAGAAAATCAAAGCGAGGCTTTGGTCAGAATACATTCTTCATGCACAACAGGTGATATCTTCCATTCTCTAAGATGTGACTGCCAAAAACAGCTTGAATACGGGCTTAAGGAAATAGGCAAAAATGGAGGTGTTTTACTATATCTTGACCAAGAGGGTAGGGGTATAGGGCTAACTTCGAAGATAAAAGCTTACTTACTTCAGGAGAAATATAATTTTACTACTGTGGAAGCGAATGAAGAGCTCGGCTTTCCCGTAGATTCCAGGGAATATTTAATTGCCGCTCAAATCATTAAGCATTTCGGTATCACTTCGGTTAAGCTTCTAAGCAACAACCCTAAAAAAGTTGAAGGATTAATTAGAAACGGAGTAGCTGATGTTGAAAGGCAACCGGTACCGGTTTTTATAAATGAGCATAATAAAGCATATTTAGAGACTAAAGAAAAGGTTCTAGGACATATTTTAAAATAAGGATAAAAATGAATAATTATAAAATTGCGATAGTACAAAGCAGATTTAATCCCGAAATAACCGATAGCTTATCTTCTGCTTGTATAGAAAAGCTAAAACAGCATGGAGTGCATGAAGATAACATTAATTTATTTTATGTACCGGGTGCAGTTGAGCTTCCGCTTGCAAGTAAACTACTCGCTAAGAAAAAAGATGTTGATGCGATTGTTTGTATCGGGGCGGTAATTAAGGGTGATACCGATCATTACCAATATGTTTGCGAACAGGTAAACTACGGATGTCAAAAAGTAGCTTTAGAGCAGGAAATCCCCGTTATTTTCGGAGTTTTAACCGTGCCTACCTATGAGTTGGCTTTAGCGAGAGCAGGGGATGATTTAAGCTTGAATAAGGGGGTGGAATGTGCCGATGCGGCTGTTGAGATGTTGAAATTTATCAAGGAAATTGAAGCGGCGTAGAAAGAGGTTGAGTTATCATTACTTATTTTCTCTACGCCTTTTCCGGTTTTTTGATTTCTTATTACTACTGATACTTTATTGAAGCATAAGTGTAGAAGATAATTTATTCAATACTCGAGAAGCAAAGCTATCTTGGTTAAATGTCTTGAGATGCTCTTCAGGGATATTATTTTTAAGTAATGTATCAATAAATTTATTATGCTCATTAAAATTAAAATGTAGCATTGATGTAAAGCATAGTAACGGGAGATAACCGATTCCTAATATGGAAGTAGTAAGTGCAAAGAAACCTGCTAAAGGAACAAGCTTTTCTATATTATTTATTGTCAATTTGCGATCATTGTTATTTTCATATTCTTGCATCATTGTCTCAGCAAGCGGTAAACAGTAATTACTAATATTTGCCAAATATTTGTCGCCAAAACTAACCAAGCATTTTCCAAGGTTATCGATAGATCGGTAGTAGTTTAAACCTCCGAGAATCATTGTACCAACTGCCAGTGCAGGATACAATTGAGTTGTTGAGAGAGAGCTAAATAACTCTGACGAGATTATCCCGAGGTTGTTAGCTTCAAGTAAGGCTAAAGCTGCAAGGGCCAAATGGCTAGTATTTGTAAGGTTAATAATATTATATTTCATTTTATATATTAATAAGTTGATTTAGGTAAATTATATATAATAAATATGAATTTTTCAAATAAATTGCTGTTAAATATTTGTTAAGCTTGAGTTTAATGGTTTTTAAAATGCCTGCTTATGAGTCAGCATTGGCATGTTTAGGGGAACGGCTTAAATCTTAATAAAGGTGCCAAATATGCCAATGCAGCGGTAGAGATGTTAAAATTTATTCAAACTTTATAAAGGATATGGAGGTAACGCGTGGCTTACCTCCCTGCACTTATCTTTGGCTACCTATTTTAACTTTTTGAGAGCGTCTTTCATCGCTTACTTTCTTCACCAATTTATTTTTTTCATGTTCTTGAGTTTCATCAAGCGGTTTCTGCTTATCATTCTTCGAGTTTTGCGATTTAGTGTTTTTCTCACTTGGTTGTTGCTCATCTAAAGGGACTTGATTTCTTACTTTCTGTTTCGGTAGTTCATCAAGGGGAACTTCTTTACCAACCTCGTATTTTTGTGCTTGATCTATAGAAACAGTGCCGGCTTTCTTCAAAGTCTCTTTTAAGTAAAGCTTTTCCGAATTATATTCTTTTTGAAAATTTTCAATTTTATCTATTATTTCTTCTTTTGATTTAGATTTTGAAAGTTTATCTAAAGGCATCATTTCAAGGTCTTGTTTAAAAATTTCTGCAACTTGGTTTGAGGCTAGTTTCATATTTTTTTCAAATTTATCAGGGTTTTTCATACCGCTTTCAACAAAACTTTTAAATACTTCTTTAAAATTTGCTTGTAATTCTTGATGTTCTTCCCAGCGGTTAACAAATTGAGGATCCTTTTCATGAAAGTAAGACCCATAGTTTAATAAGTTAGAATGGTCAACAGATTTACCGTGTTTTTTGAAAGCTATCAAATGCATAACAAGTGGGTATTTGTTTATAATTAAATCTTCTAGTGCGCTAAGCTGTTCAGAGGTATTTGCTCCGTTTTTATTAGCTGTAATAATATCCTCTATTGCCGATACATCTCTTTTATAATCCTCTCTGGAAAAATCTTCATAAATTGAGTTAATTAAAATTTTCATCATATCACTTGTCATCATCAGATGTCTTCCATCACCTGAAATTAAACTTTTAGTTTTACCTGCTTTTAAATTTTGCATAAAATCTTCTAATTCTTGGGCATCTTTTGCTGGACCGCCTAACGAATCTCCCCATTTTGCGGATTTAGGCTTTACGATCATGTCTTTAGCCATATATTTATTTGTTTCATTCATGTGATTAGCTAACTTGACAAAGTGACTATACTCTTTAGGTATTAAGTTCTGGTTGTTAACAATATTTCTTACTGCTATTACCTTTTCCTCAGGCTCTTTCGCATTTCTGAAGTCTTCAATTAAACTGTCTACCTCGATTTTATCAAGACCGAAAATACTTTTTCTCATACCGCGGGGCAAAATTGCTTTAACAAGGTTACGTATACGACCATCGCTTCTTTCTTCAGGAATTTGTATAATTTTATTTCCCTTATCACCATCACTTCTTTTCATGGATATACCCCCACATATTTAATACATATATATAAAGGTATATTAAATTTATTAATATTTAGTTAATTAAGAAATTAATGATAAAATAAAATTTATTTGAAATATTATTTAAAATGAGCATAATTTATGTTATTAGGTTTTCTTCTTTTAAAGAGCGCTGAACCGGCTCTCTGGCTAAAACCTTTTTTTTGTAATCCGCAAGTAAAGGCCAGTTGGAAATATCCAGACCAACGCGTGCAAGCCAAGTTAATATTACAAATAAATAACCGTCGGGAAGCATATATTCTTCACCGAGTAAATATGCATTTTTCTCTAAGTGCTTATTAATAAAGTCTAATTTTTTTATCAATAGAGGTTTGAAAATTTTATCCTTTAAATCTTCCGGGATTTGGGAATTAAATAAAGGCGCAAAGCTTTTATGAAGATCCGAGGTGATAAAATTTAGCCATTCTAAAGCCCTATACCTGAGAAAATTATCAGCAGAGGGAAGTAAATTATAAGCTTGATAGGTATCAGCCAGGTATTGTTGAATGACTACATTTTCGGTTAATAATTCACCATTATCAAGCAATAATGCAGGCACAGATCCCTTGGCATTAACAGATAAAAAGTCGCAACCGCTTTCAGTAATCTTTGTAGCAAGGTTAACCGCTTCATATTCGCAATCTATTCCGATTTCATTAATTAAAATTCTTACCACAAGAGAACAAGAACCTTTTGAATAAAATAACTTCATCTAAATTACCTTAATTAAATTTTTACCACTTCGGCTGGTTTGCATTAAATTCTTCAATATTCAATTTTACTACATCAATTAATGAATTTGTAGTTTCAAATACTTGTTTCTGCCTTTGGGAGCTTGTTCCATTTTTGCATATACTTTTAATATCTTCAAAATATTTTTCATATTTTAATTTTGTAATATACGGCTCAATTTTATTAACCCATTCCAAAATATCATCTTTAAGCGGTTTAGTATCACCTTCGGTATTTGTCACGTAAATTGCTTCCATACCGTGTCTGATTACGCGCCATTTATTTTCTCTCAGTAACCACATCGGCGGTGCAGGGAAGCTATCAACCCAAGTGCCATTATCTTTAAACCAATGTGCAAGTGCATGAATGAATGCAACTATAGCGGTTGCTTCTTTTAGGGTGGCGGTGCCGTCACAGATTCTGATCTCTAATGTTCCGTAGTTAGGGCTGGGTCTTAAATCCCACCATAAATCTTTAAATGATTTTATAGCACCGCATTTTTGGAATGTTTTACAAAGGTGAACAAATTTTCTCCAATTCATACCTTGGTTCGGGAGTCCTGAGGTCGGCATTGATTCAAATATTGTCGGTCTGCATGATGCAAGCCCTGTATCCATTCCCTGCCAAAACGGAGAGCTGCCTGATAAAGCCAGCATATGGGGAATAAAGTGCATGAAAAAATTGTTAAATTGCATACATTCATCACCGCTTTGCATACCTAAGTGAACGTGTAAGCCGTATATCGCCCATCTTCTGGTTAACCATTGGTTTCTATCAATTAAATCCTTATATCTTTCCGCGGAATAAAGCTCCGAATCCTCATAACGGGCAAAAGGATGTGCGCCGGTTGAGGATAATAGGATCCCCAGTTTATTAGTAACGGAAGATAAGATATTTACGGTTGATAACAAATCCTGTTCCAACTCGGTTACTGTTTCACAAATATCACTATTTATTTCTAAAAAACTTTTAAATATTTCAGGCTTAATTTTATGAAAATTGCTAAACTCTTTTAAAATATCATCTACTCTTGGGCATAAGTTATAATTTGAAGGGTCAATCAGTTGAATCTCAAGTTCAGCTCCGAGAGTTAGAGGTTTTGAAGGTTTGAAAATGAGTTCATTTTTATTAAACTTATGAGTAAAAAAGTTTTTAAGGTTAGTTAGCATAAATATTTACTCGTAATTTATTTAAAATAATAGATTAATACTAACCTTTAAGAATTTCAATTATTAAATTGAAATAATTTTATAAGCTTGTAAATAAAATTGAAATTGCTCCGAGAGGAATTCCGGTTTTTTAATAGATAAGAATGTATTTAATAAAAAAATACATTCTTATTTTAAGATCAGTGCTTAAAAAGTATCTTGGTTAAGTACATTATTATCAATGTTTACTTGTAATAGGAAGTCTTTTTGAAATGCGGCTCTGTTAGAATCAGTTGCCATTAAAACTATAGTTTTATCAGGGATCAGGTCTTCAAGCACGGTGACTGCCTCAAAATTATCCGCCCAAGAATATCTTGCTTTATCTTCTTCAGCTGAAGCAGGATTGATTTCCAATAACTCAACTCCTGATACAGTTTCACCGCTTTCTACGCCGCCTAATTTAGAAGCGCTTACATATTTCAGTTTAATCCAGTATTTTTCCGCTGTTTTAGCAAAATTTCTCTCAAACATTCTTTCGAGAACAAGTAAGCCCCCATTGCTCAAGAATGTCATCCCTGAAACTCCATATCCAGGAGAGCTTTGATAATTAAACTCTTTAAGATTATTTAAAGTATTATAATCACTATTTACTGACCATAAATAGGCTTCATGCATGCTGTTGTTTTCATCTTGTTTATTTCTGCCGTATTCACTAACAGCAAGTGCAATACCTTGTTGTGAAATACCGAAAGCTTCTATGCCCTCATTTTTAGGTAAGGTTTTAATATTATCAGGATAGGCAAAACTTTGCTTTTTAGCGCCATTCTCAAAATCACAGCCTTTATAAACACTAAAATTTTCAATATTCAAACCTTCATGTGAAACAATACAATCACCCTTATAAAAGGTAACTTCTTCAATATCTCTAAGATTGTGAGGTAAAAATTTACCGTTTTCATCTTTGAAGTTACCAATTACGGAATCCTTAAATCCTGTGATTATTTCACCTTCTAATATAGGTTGAGCTTTTATATAAGCCCCGCGATCGGAAATAAGTATTAATTTCCCGTCACCATCAACCGTTGCCCCGGAAAACTCACCAAACCATTTCTCTTCACTACTAAACAAGGAAGCTTTTTGAGCATAGCCGTGTAAAACATTATTCTTAACTATCTTTACTCCTTCTTTTAACGCTCTTGCACCTAAATGAGTATAGAGGTGATATTCATTAATATCACTTAAGGTAAAGTTAAAACTTGTTTCATTTTTGATATCTTGTTTATTTAGCCTTAAAAATTTCCCGACATACGGTAAAAAACGGGAAGCCATCTGTTGAGCGCTTTCTAAAGCCTGCACCGGCCTATCCCAAAGCTGGCTTAATAATTTATAAGGGCTGTATATTGCCGGTTCTACTATCCATTCCTGTAAGTGTTGAAAGCTTGGAATATAGTTATATTCACTCGGTGCGGTCATTTTATCTCCTATAGTCGTTATTATGTTTTCTGCATGATGAATTATTGAGGTCTTATCTTGCCGTAAATCACTGAAATTTTCATAAATTTGGTGGGTAGCAGTTACAACCAGAGCTAGGGTTAAAGGCGCAGCAACCAAATTAACCCCGGGAGTAGCAGCTACTGCATACAAGGCAGGTATAACCGTTGAACTGAAAAGATTCACCATAAAAGCGGATGCGGCTCCTTCTATTGTACCCTTAATTAATGCTGTGCCGAAATTAGGTAACAATCTATACAGCTCTTCACATATAAGCTCGCCTGCTTCTTTATAATTCTGCTCTAAAAAATTTTCTTTGGCTGCTGAGATCGTATTCCAATTAACATCATTTATAATTACGCGGCTTATTTCGGAAATTATACCGGCAGGTATTTCAATTGCATATACTTGAGTATCGGCCGATAATATTCTATCGGTCACTCCGGTATCTGTGTTATATTTTGCGGCATATTCATAAGTAAAACCGTAATAGGAACCGGTATGTAAAAAACTTTTAGTACCAATATTTTTAATTGCTCCAAAAATTATTCCTCCTGTAAGCGGCATCTTTAAAAATTCCTTCGCAATATAACGTCCGGTATAGCTTAATACGGCGCTTGGTACATGAGAAGCTAATGCATCCTTAGCTAAAAACTCTTTCGATTCGGTAACATCACTGCACAATCCTTTAATAAACCAATTGGAATCGGTAATATTTCCGCAAGTGTTATATTGTAGGCTATTAAGGAAATTGGTACCCATGCCGATTAGAATTTCAAAGGCAATCGTATCGGAAATTTTTTCGGCTAATATTTGTGGTATGCTCATAATAATATATAATAAGTTGGTAGTTTGTCGGCACAATGAGATAATAAACAGTTCAAAGCAACCAACAATTGCGCACAATTATACCATTAAATCTATTTAAATAAACTAAAAGAATGTCTATATTTAACTATAAACATTACTATTTAAATAGCTTAATGAAGAAAATGTTATGTTTTATTAAATATTATTTATTTTTTATGAATGTTTTCTCGGTATATAATGATGTAACAAATTCCCATTTTCTTTAAGCCAAATATCAGCTTCCTTACATCTTGGGTTTACTTCCGCTAATAAGCTCCAAAAACGCTGATTATGACTCATCTCAAGTAAATGACATAACTCATGTGCAACAACCGACTCAATTACGAAAAGCGGAGCGAATGCAAGCCTCCATGAAAATGATATTCTTCCTCTTGAAGAACAACTGCCCCATCTGCCGCTCTGATCCCTTAAAGATATATTAGCATATTGAGTTCCAAGTTTTTCGCAAATCTCATCTGCATAAATATAAATCTTTTCTTTTAATAATGCGGAAAGATGTTTTTTGACTTTATTTAAGGAATTATTATCAATTTTAGAGACTAGGATTTTACTATCTTCAATTTGAATCTTCTTTGAAGTAGTATAGGTGGCTTGAATAGTATGAGGTATACCGAAAACCATTACTTCATTACCTACCGGACAAGTAGATTGAAACTTCTTTAAATTTTCTCTAATCCATTCTTCTTCAGTCATTAAGAAGTTATGCGCATGTTTAATGTTTACCGATATCGGAGTGATAAGGCGTACTCCTCTAAGACCGACATGAATTCTAAGCTTTTTGGCGCGTGCGCTTTGTCTTAGTTTTACTTGTATGACATCAGAACCATTGATTAATTCAATCGTTTTTATTTGATTTGCAACTATGGGGGTAGTTATATTCTTTTTCTTCATTTTTATTTGGGGTTAGTTAATTTATAAAAAGCGGTTTTAAAAGCAATACAATTTGTGGTAGAGGGCAAAATTAAGTAATTCAAATATATTTTTAAACCGACAAAAAATCATTTTAATAAGCATTACAATTTTATTAAGAATAGGTGTAAGTTAAAATCCTCATACATAGCTCTGGCACAAACTTATATCTTCTTATTGAGCATTCTTCAATTAGCAAATATAATAAGCTTTTAAAATATATAGCTAACTGTTGCACTTAGTTAACTATAATATAAACGGTGTATAATTTGGGTAAAAAATGGAAAGAAAGCGGAGAAAAGTAGAGGTTGTGGCTTATAAAGAGGAGTGGAAGAAGATATTTCATGAAGAAGCAACAAATATCAGAGAATTAATGGGTGAACTTATAACGGATATTTATCATATCGGCTCTACGAGCATTTCTAATATAAAAGCTAAACCGATCATTGATATAATGCCGATAGTTAAAGATATTACTCAAGTAGATGCTTTTAATATGAAAATGGAAGCCTTAGGTTATAAAGCTTACGGAGAATATGGGCTAACGGGGAGGAGATACTTTGCTAAATTTTCAGATTGGGATGAAAACATCAGGTTTGCACATGTGCACTTTTACCAGACAGATAACCCGGGAGTAGAGCAGCATTTATTATTTAAAGATTACTTACTTTCTCATCTGAAAGATGCTCTTGAGTACTCTGAGCTTAAAGAAAGCTTATCAGAAAAATATCCTAATGACATTGATAGGTATATGGTAGGAAAGGATTTATTCATTAAGCAAATCTTAAGTAAAGCGGGTTTTGCTCGCACATACTTGCGTGAAGTAAAGACGGATAATGAATGGGAGCAATATCATATTATCCGCGAAGCCGAGCTTTTTAAAAATCCTGATAATAAATATGATAGAATGCATCCGAGCTTAAGCGACTCAAATAATTTGCATTATGTATTTTATAAGGGAGCCGATATAATCGGAGTTATTCAAATAGAGCAATTGACTTCTGAGAAAGTTGCTTTTCGAAATATAGCAATAAAAGGAAATTTTAAGAACCGTGGTTTCGGTAGTGACCTGATAAAACAGGCTGAAAGAATTGCAAAAAATAAAGGCTATAAATTAATTTTACTTCATGCCGCCAAGGAGGCTTATAACTTTTATAAGAGAAACGGATTTAGTGAGATGGAGTTTAAAGAAGAGGTTGAGTTTAACTTGGAATGTATTGATATGGGCAAAAAGATATAAACTTTACAGTGTTAGTGCTAATACTATTTAGCAGACTTATTATCATCAATAATATCTTGCAAAGTATGTTTAAACTTTTTATCCTTTAACATTTCGGCTAGAAACGAACGAAGTTTAATACATATGCTGTTGCCTTCGATATCATGCACATCTACACAACTTTCTTTACTATAATTGTTTAAAAGATCTTCGGCTTTTATCCACATGAAGTCATCTTTCTCTTTGTGAGTTGAAATATTTGAGTTATTACGATTATTAATTAAAGTATCTTTCTTAGTATAAAATGGCGCTTCAACAAAGTTTATCATTACTTCACGATTAACTGATCTTTGATAACAAGCTTTGCCGTTCTCAAGAATATATTCACTGTCAAGCCTATAGGTTCCTGCCGTCTCTTCCTCTAATTCTCGTATACTTCCCTCTAAAAAAGACTCTGAACTTTTATTAGGTTTTAATTCAACACTTCCACTGAATTCCGAATATTTACCTGAGGATACGGGGTCATTAACATCTTGTTTTTCTCTACCGATTAGAATATAAGCTTTACCTTTAGAATATGTGTATAACATGACTCCTGCGGTCGCTTTCGGGCGCCCGTCTTTTTTAAACATTTTAGGTTTTGAATGCAATATCCTCTCCTTTGAAGCTGTATCATAAGAGCAGCGAAATAACGGATCACTTTGAGTTGCAAAAGCAAAGTTGTTATTAACAAGTATAATATAACATAGAAAGAGTCTAATTAGTATATACATTTTATTTAAATAACCAATAGCTGCAATTAAAAAAATATATACTAAAAGTTATTTAAATAAAACTTTATCTTTATACGTCAGAATTAGCTTTTTTATTTATACGTTCAGTTTTTTTAGCAGTAGAAGCTTTTTGCGAGGCTTTAGAAGAAGGCTTTTCACTTTCATAAATTATAAACGGCTTAGAATTATTTTTTATAACTTCTTCAGTGATGATGACCTCTTTAACACCTTCAGCACCCGGAACTTCATACATAAGTTCTAGAAGAGTATCTTCCATTATTGCTCTTAAGCCGCGTGCACCGGTTTTTCTTTTAATTGCCTTATTAGCTATTTCTTCTAAAGCTTTTTCTTCAAATTTAAGATTAATTTTCTCCATTTCAAAAAGCTTAATATATTGCTTAACTAAAGCATTTTTAGGCTTAGTTAAAATTTCAATAAGCGCTTCTTTATTTAGATCATTAATAGTTGCGATCACCGGAAGTCTTCCGACAAACTCAGGTATTAAACCATATTTCAACAAGTCTTCAGGTTCAACTTTGGTGAGTAATTCTCCGACATTTAGGTCTTCAGGATTTTTTACATCAGCACCAAAACCGATAGCAGAAGTTTTACCTCTTGCGGCAATCACTTTTTCTAAACCATCAAATGCACCGCTACAGATAAAGAGAATATTAGTAGTATCAACTTGTAAAAATTCCTGTTGAGGATGCTTTCTGCCGCCTTGAGGCGGAACTGCTGCAATAGTACCTTCCAGAAGTTTTAATAATGCCTGCTGCACCCCTTCGCCTGAAACATCTCGGGTGATGGAAGGACTATCTGATTTTCTGGAAATTTTATCAATTTCATCAATATAGACTATTCCTCTTTGTGCTCTCTCCACATTATAATCAGCAGCTTGTAATAACCTTAAAATGATATTTTCAACATCTTCACCAACATAACCCGCTTCGGTCAACGTTGTTGCATCAGCTACAGCAAAAGGAACATCAAGAATTTTAGCTAAGGTTTGCGCAAGTAAAGTTTTACCGCAACCTGTAGGCCCAATAAGAAGAATGTTAGATTTAGAAATCTCAACATCATTGCTTGCACCTAAGTTGGAAAGTCTTTTGTAGTGATTATGAACAGCAACGGAAAGAATCTTTTTAGCTCGTTCTTGGCCGATAACATAGTCATCCAATGTGACTTTAATATTCTTGGGCTTAGGTAATTCATTACCTTGAGCAATTGTATTTCTGCTGTCTTCTTTAACAATATCCATACATAATTCAACACACTCATTGCAGATAAATACAGTAGGCCCCGCAATAAGTTTTCTTACTTCATGTTGGCTTTTCCCGCAAAATGAACAATATAATGTATTTTTTATTTCAGTCATGATTCCCTATCCCCCGATTTTATTTCTTCTCCTGACGAATCTTTTAGTGCCGCTCTTTCAGAAAGAATTTCATCTATTAAACCAAATTCTTTAGATTCCAATGGAGACATAAAATTATCACGCTCCATACTACTTTTTATTCTACTTATATCTTGACCGGTGTGTCTAGCATAAAGTTTATGAAGCATCTCTTTTGTTTTTAAAATCTCTTTAGCATGTATTTCAAAGTCAGTTGCTTGCCCTTGGAAACCGCCTAAAGGTTGATGTATCATTATTCGTGAATTAGGAAGGGAATATCTCATTCCAGGCTCTCCGCCGGTAAGTAGAACCGAACCCATTGAGCATGCCTGTCCGAAACAAAGGGTAGCTACTTTAGGTTTTATGTATTGCATGGTATCGTAGATTGACATACCCGAAGTCACAACGCCGCCCGGGGAATTAATATACATAGATACTTTTTTATCAGGGTTCTCGGATTCAAGAAAGAGAAGCTGTGCAACGATAAGTGAGGCCATATTATCTTCAACTTGACCTTGCACGAAAACAATACGCTCCTTAAGTAAGCGTGAAAATATATCGTATGCTCTTTCACCCCTGGAAGTCTGCTCGACGACCATTGGTACTAAGCCCATGTTAATACTATCTTCAATTAAGTTATTAAACTTCTTTCCCATAAATCCCATAGAACCCTTAGTAATAATATATATTAGTTTGCAGCTGTTAAATCCTTAGCATAATTTTCGAAAAACTCTTGAGAAGAGATCATCTTTTTATTAGTCTTAACTTTTGTTAAGATGAAATCAACAGCTTTTTCTTCAAGTAATGGACCTTTTAAACGTTCAAGATTTTCTTTCTTACTGTAGAAGTCAATTACCAACTTCTCTTGACCTGGTCTTTGCATTGCTTCCGCATAAACTGCCTGCTGTAAATCACGCTCTTCAACATTAATATTGTTGTTTTTCGCTGTTTCTGCAAGTAATATGCCGAGTCTTACTCTTCTTGCCGCAATTTTCTTATACTCATCTTCAAGCTCATCAAGCGGCTTGTTAAAGTTTTCTGGATTTTTTTCATGCTGTTTCTTAATTTCATTCCACATCATTTCAAAATCAAGTTTAAACATGCCTTCCGGAACTTCAAAGTTATATTTGCCGTCAATAGCATCAAATAAAAGCTTTTTAGTTCTTAGCCTTGCAACGCCTTCAAAGTCGGCTTTGATTTTTTGCTTAATCATTTCATTGAGTTTTTCTAAAGATTCTAAGCCTAGTTTTTTAGCAAATTCGTCATCGATATTATCAACCGCTTCCGGAGTTAATACCTCATTTACTTTAACTTCAAACGTAGCTGCTTTTCCAGCTAAAGCTTTGCTTGTATAGTCAGCAGGGAAGGTCACGTTAACATCTTTAGTATCACCTTTTTTAACACCGATTAACTGATCTTCAAAGCCGGGGATAAATTGATTAGAACCCAACTCAAGTCTGATACCTTCGCCTTTACCGCCTTCAAACTCTTCGCCTTCGACTTTGCCGATAAAGTCAATCATTACGGCGTCGCCTTTTTTAGCAGCATAAGAATCTTCGGCAGCTTCAAAGTTTTTAAAATTTTTCAAAATATCTTCATGTGCTTTTTTAAGATCTTCATCGGTAACTTCAATATCAAGTGTTTCGATTTCCAACTCATCCCAATTTACTGTAGGAACTTCAGGGAAGATCTCTACTTTAGCTTCAAAAACTAAATTTGACTTATCATCAAAAGATTTAACTTCCACATAAGGCTGAAGTGCAGGTCTAATATTATTTTTTGAGAAATGATCGCGTAATGCTTCATCAATAACTGTTTCAATAGTTTTGCTAAGTACTTGTTCTCCAATTCTTTTTCTTACGATCGGGAGCGGAACTTTTCCGTCTCTAAAGCCGGCCATTTTAAATGTCTTTGCTTGTTCTTCAATTTCTTTTTCTACTTTATCTAAAATCGGTTTTGCCGGAAGCGAAAAACTAAACTTCCTATTAAGTCCGTTACTTTCTAAGGTTTCAATTGATGTAGGCATTATTGTATCTCTTTAATATGTTAACACTAATGTTGTTTATCTAAAATTAACTATCATAAGATAGTGCTTTTTATTTGATTGTAAACTATATATTTTAAACGCTAAAGCAAAACTTAAGGGGCTTGATGAAAAATAATAAGAAATGTTTACATTGTCAGCTTGACTTATCTAAGAGCCAAAGAAGTTTCTGCTGCTTCGGATGTGAAGCCGCATATAATTTAATTAACAAATTGAATTTAAAAGATTATTATAAATTTTGTAAGAACATTTATAATATATCTCCTATGAAGGTCGAAGAAGTTAAGAACGAATTAAATTATGTTGAATCAATTATATATAATAAAGATAAACATCAACATGAAATTAATTTATTAGTTGAAGGTGTGCATTGCGGATCATGCATTTGGTTAATTGAGAATACTCTAAAGCAACAAGAGGGGGTTAAACTTGCAAGGATTAATATATCTACTCAAAGGCTGTTTTTGGCTTGGGATGGAGAGGAGGATATAATATATAAGTATGTAGATATTATACAAAAGCTTGGTTATAAATTGATTCCTTTTGATTATAGTGAATTTATAAACGAGAGTGATAAAAGAGAATCTTTTCTTTTAAAGAGTATTGCAGTATCGGGATTCGCCACCATACAGCTTATGATGATTGTTATGGGTATTTGGTTTGCCGAGCGTGAAAATTCCATGGGTGAAAATACCAGAAATTTACTGCATCTTATCTCTATGATTGTTGCAGTTCCTGCAATATTATATTCCGGTTTACCGTTTTTTAAATCAGCATTTGAGGCATTAAAAAGCCATCGCAGCAATATGGATGTTCCAATATCTTTGGGTATTATAGCGACAACTTTGATAAGCATTTGGGAATTTATCAGAGGTGGTGCTTATACATATTTTGATTCGGCTGCAATGCTGATTTTTGCGTTACTGGTGGGAAGATACATGGATATAAAATCCAGAAATAAAGCTAAGGAAAAAGCAAGAGAACTAATTTTAAGGCAAGCTAAAACCGTAACATTAGTTGAGGGAAATGAATTAAAATTGCTTCCGATAAGCAAAGTTAAAATTGGTGATGTTATCCATGTAAGCGTCGGAGAAAAGGTACCGGTGGACGGAGTCGTGATTGAAGGTAGCAGTGAGGTGGATAATAGTATAATAACCGGAGAGACCCTTCCTGTTATTATTAATAAAGGAATGAATGTTTTTTCAGGCACGATTAACTTGCTTGCCCCAATTAAAGTTGAAATTAAAAAGCTTGGCGATTCAACTATATTAGGAGAAATTATTAAACTTATTGAAAATGCAGAGCAGGGTAGAGCAAAATATGTAAGAATTGCCGATAAGGTAGCCGGGCTTTATACACCGGCAGTTTTACTATTATCCGTTTTAACGTTTTTAATGTGGTATTTACTCGGTAGTAAAATTGATAAAGCTATTCTAAATGCCGTTGCGGTTTTAATTATAACTTGTCCGTGTGCGCTTGGGCTTGCTGTTCCCGTGGTGCAGATCATTGCTTCTTCCAGGATGATGAGCTTAGGGATCTTAATAAAGTCACGTGATGCACTTGAAAGGTTATCCCAAGTGGATACTATTATATTCGATAAAACCGGAACTTTAACACTCGGGGAGCCGAGTTTTATTAATCCGAATAACCTTAGCGAATTAGAGATAAACATAATTTCATCACTTGCTGCACAAAGTAAACATCCCTTATGTAAAGCAATTTTAAAAGAGTTTAAGGGGGAAATTATTCCGCTTGAGGTAAATGAAGAAAAAGGAATGGGCTTGAAATCAAGCTATAATGGCGAAGCAATTAAACTCGGTAACAAAAAATGGTGTAATGTAAAAAATTCTGAAGAGTATGATGATATTTATTCGGAAATTTGGTTTAAGCGGGGTGAACGAGAACCTATACGCTTAAAATTTTCTGATTTGATCCGAGATGAAGCTAAAAATGTCATTAAGGTGCTTAAAGACAAAGGATATGAAATATGGATGCTTTCAGGTGATAGAAAAAGGGCAGTAGAGCATGTGGCGCATTTGCTTAGCATTAAAAATTATAAAGCTGAATGTAAACCCCAAGAGAAATATAATTTTGTAGAGAATTTACATAAAGCAGGGAAGCTAAGTGCCATGATAGGTGACGGATTAAATGATTCTCCGGCTTTAAAAAGAGCACATGCTTCAATGTCTCCTTCTTCTGCAATTGATCTTTCGCAAAATATAGCAGATATAGTATTTCAATCCAACTTAAATGCTATTTTAGAAAGCATAAATACTGCTAAAAAATCGAATGTACTTGTAAAGCAGAACTTTATTATATCGTTTATATATAATATAGTAAGCATACCTATAGCAGCTTTCGGGTTTATAACTCCCCTTGTCGCTGCTGTAACCATGTCAGTTTCTTCTATATGCGTGATACTTAATTCGCTTAGATTAAATAAAAAGGATTCTATATGAACTTAATAAAGCCGAAAGCAATAATTTTTGATTGGGATAATACTTTAGTGGATACATGGGACATAATCCATGCAGCACTTGGGTGTACTTTTATTGAGTTTGGTAAAACCCCTTTTACTTTGGAGGAAAGTAAGATTTATGTTCATAAATCAATGAAGGATTCTTTCCCGTCTATATTCGGTGATGCTTGGCAAGATGCGGCAAAAAGATTTTATGTGCATTATCTGGATAATCATCTAACTCATCTTAAATCATTGGATAATACCATTGATACTCTTAACATACTTCGCGAGAATAATATTAAAATGAGCGTGCTCAGCAATAAGAGGGGAGACATACTGAGGAAAGAAGTGGAGCACTTTGGCTGGACTGAATATTTCGTTAAAGTAATGGGCTCTTTAGATGCTGCCGAGGATAAACCTTCCGCTGTTCCCGCATTTGAAATAATGAAATGTATGGAAATTGATTCTCCTCAAGATGTGTGGTTCATCGGCGATAGTATAGCAGATATGGAATGTGCCGTAAATGCAGGGTGCGTGCCAATATTTTACGGGGCTAATGACGGTTTATATAGTTATTCAGCTGATAGCCATATAAATTTAGCTAAGCTTTTTAACTTAACGCATAAGTCATAAGGATTTTTCTTGACGTATTAAAAATATATATGCATAATCTGGACAAACATTTAGATTTATTTAGGTTGTAAAATGAAAGGTGGTAAAGGTTCTAAAAATAACATTGCTAACCGTGGAGCGAGTGCAAAAGTTAAAGAAATTAACGGTAAAAAAATAATTCCCGTTGCATACAGAGGAGCAAATGTTGGTCATGGCAACTTTATAGCCGGCATGTATGAAGATACCAAAAAATTAGTTCTGGACCCTAATGGTGTACCGGTTCCTTATCAGTTAGTTTAGTCCTGTTCAAGTTTTCTGAATAGAAAGAGCATATATATTGTGTCATAATAAGATATGCTGCTAATAATATTAAAGTACCTATAAAAAGCTTTATTAATCATTTATTAATCTTTTATTGCTAACCTAGCAGAATAAAGTAATTAACTTGTTCTGTATGTCTGCAACAGTTGAAAGGGTATTTAGTAAAGTTCCGGTTGAAAGTATAAAAACCCTTTCAACAAATGATATGGCTGTTGTTGCTTTAACTATACAGAATTTTATGGATATAATGTTTGAAGAAATTAAAAAAGCGGGCTTTCTTAATTTAGAATTTTTAGAAAAGTCAGAGATGTTTTTACGTGCCGTTACGCCTAGCTATCTTAGGAAAGAGTTTGACACATTATTAAGTGTATTCAACCAGATTGAGCAAAATTTTCAAGAAACTAAATTTTACTATGGATTAACTGCTTTAAGGCAATTATGCACCCATGAAACGGATGAAGCAAAAGTATTATTAGACATTGCGGGGATTAAAATAGCTGATTATGCACAAATAAATTCTTCTCTAATAATATTTTCAACTCATTTAGTGGAAAATATTATTAAATTCGTGCAAGGAATGCGTAAATCAAATCAACATAAAAATACTCCTATTGACGAGCTAAAATTTAAAATTAATTCAAATTTTCAGTATTGCCTGCTTAATACTGTTGCGGAAGTAAATATGACTATTAATAAGTTAAAAGCTTAAGGTAAAATTTCTTTTAAGTAGGTTCTCTTTATAGTTACGTAAGCATTTATTTATATTATATATCTATTTAATTAAATAGTGGTAATAAGATTATGAAACATATGGATAAATGCATGGATAAACCGGTATTAGGAAAATGTACCAATGAGCAAGAGTTTGGTGTTGAATATAGCTTAGATCACTCACATACAACATCAAGTTTTGAAATAAGCAAAAGGTTAACGATCATCGATGAGTGTATAGCAACGTATATAAAAAGAATAAATAATAAAAAAGAACTAATATATAGTATAATGGTTGGGTACTTAAATTATAGTGAGCATGATATAGTAAGTAAATTGAATGATATTTTTAATTACCCATTATATGATAGTGAGATTTTTAAAAGCGCAAGACAGCAATTATGCCTTAGTCCTTTAAAAGCTACTTTAACTACCTGCTTATACACACTTACTGAACTTTTAAATAAACATAATATTCGAAGAAGCCACAATAATTTAAGTGAGCAGGAGATTGAACAAATATGTATTGGTATTTATGAGAAAAATACAAATTACCGTCAGGTCGAGGGAGTGATGCGTAGTTTATCTTTATAAGATAATATTATTTTTAACTAGATCAACCCGCTGTTTTTAAAAGAAAAAGTTTTATCCTTGGATATAATAAGATGATCATGTACAACTATACTTAGCGGCTCCAGCGCTTTAATTATTTTATGAGTGATCTCAATATCCTCGGGTGAAGGTGAAGCCTCACCGCTCGGGTGATTATGAACTAAAATTATAGCTGAGGCTGAATAAGATAAGCTTTTTTTAGCTATTTCTCGCGGGTAAATAGCAACTCTATCAACTGTCCCGGTTTGCAAAATTTCATCATGAATTAAAACATTCTTTTTATTTAAATATAATATTCTGAATATTTCACAATTTTGAAAGCCCATTGTGAGGTTGCAATAATTCAATACTGCATTCCAGTTACTTAAAATATTAATATTCTCTTCCGAAGAAATAAAAAGTCGAGAAAATATATCTTGGAGAAGTTTTATTTGGTAGAGTAATGAATCACTTGCCTCAGCCATATCTTTTATTGTCTCTAAATCTGCGGAGATTAAAGCCTTAATGCTTCCGAACTTATTAAGCAAAGCTTTAGCTTTCGGCTTGGTGTCTCGCCTTGGATAGCAGCTAAACAAAAGCATTTCAACCAGCTCATAGTCAGGCAAAGTGCGAATCGGAGCCTTAAGAAATTTTTCTTTAACTCTCTTCCTATGCCCTACATAAATATTCAGCTCTGTTTCTTTACTTTTATCTTTACTGTTCATTTATTATAAAGGGAGGTTATCATGTTTTTTCCAAGGTTTTTGAACACTTTTTGTAGTAAGCATGGTAAGCGCTCTACATATTTTAAATCTTGTGTTAAACGGTCTAATAATATCATCTATAAATCCTCTTGATGCGGCAACGAAAGGATTTGTGAACTTCTCCTGATAGTCATTAATTTTCTTTTCAAGTTCGGCAGGGTTATTGGCAACATCCCTATGTAAAATCGCCGCTGCACCTTTAGCACCCATTACTGCTATTTCGGTGTTTGCCCAAGCAAAGTTATAATCCCCCCTTAAGTGCTTGGAATTCATAACTATATAAGCGCCTCCATAAGCTTTTCTGATAATAATTGTGATTTTGGGTACCGTGGCTTCGGCATAAGCATAAAGTAATTTAGCTCCATGTTTAATAATGCCATTATGTTCCTGATCTACTCCCGGCAAAAACCCGGGTACATCAACTAAGGTAATAAGCGGAATATTAAAAGCATCACAAAATCTTATGAATCTGGCTGCCTTCACTGAAGCATTAATATCCAAACAACCTGCAAGGTGCATAGGTTGGTTAGCAACGATCCCGACCGTTCTGCCTTCAAATCTACCTAGGCCGGTGATAATATTTTTTGCATATTCCGGTTTTAACTCAAAAAAATCACCTTCATCAACAATTTTTTCAATAAGTTGTTTGATGTTATATGGCTTATTAGGGTTATCCGGCACTAAATTTTCCAATGACATTTCTACCCTATCGGCCGGATCAAAAGAAGGCCTAACCGGAATATCGGTTTTATTTGAAAGCGGCAGAAAATTAAATAACCTTCTTGTTTGCTGCAAACAATCAAGTTCATTATTAAAAGCAATATCGCATACTCCGCTCTTTAAAGCATGAATAGAGGTACCCCCGAGCTTTTCATGAGTTACGGTTTCATGAGTTACGGTTTTTACTACATCAGGTCCGGTTACATACATATAAGAGGTATCTTTGACCATAAAGGTAAAATCGGTAAGAGCTGGGGAATAAACCGCCCCGCCGGCACAAGGGCCCATTATTAAAGAAATCTGCGGGATTACCCCTGAAGCATCAACGTTCCTTTGAAATATTTCCCCGTATCCGGCGAGTGAGTCAACACCTTCTTGAATGCGCGCACCTCCGGAATCATTAATACCTATTATAGGAGCACCTAACTTTAATGCCGCATCCTGAACTTGGTTAATTTTCTTTGCATTGGTTTCACTTAAGGAGCCCCCGTAAACAGTAAAGTCCTGGCTATAAACAAATACCAGCCTACCGTTAATGGTACCATGCCCGGCAACTACTCCATCACCTGAGATAACGTTATCCATCATACCGAAATGGGTGCAGCGATGCTCAACAAACATTCCTATTTCATCAAAAGAATCCGGATCAAGTAATAATTCTATCCTTTCTCTAGCAGTTAATTTTCCTTTTTCATGCTGCTTATCAATTTTCTCTTGCCCACCACCAAACCGTGCAGTTCTGCGTTTTTTTTCCAATACTTCAATAATTTTCATTAAAAATTTGCTCCAAGCTCACTTTAGGTAAAGGAAATTTAATACAAAAATTTAAAAATTACAACATGTTGCACGAAACAAGTTAATAATATCAATAGATGAAATAACCGTTATATGCTTAAAGTTAAAATTAATTCTTTACCTAAATGGTTGATAGTATTACTCTAATTATGTGGTGGGTAATTTACTTGTGTTTTAATGTTAGAGAGGATTTTTAAGAAGCATAATAATATACATGTCTCTATTGGAGAAGAAGGTATAGCAGTTGCTTACTTTATAGGGAATAAAATTGCGAGAAAATTATTTATTAGAAGCACAAGTGATGCAGACACCATTGAACTCAGGAAAATATTATTAGGCGATGAAGAAGCTTCTTTACATCTTTATATTGATGTTCTAGACCAAACGTATATACAGCGAACCCTCCCTGCAATCAGCGTATTCAATATTAACAAGCTTGCAGAGCAGCGTCTTGAGAAAGAAACCATAAAGACTCATTTAAAGAGCTTTTTACAAGTCGGCAGAACTGAAGTCGGCCGTAATGATTGGATTTATATGTTTATTTCTACTGCTTTTGAACCTCCGATCTCTACATGGGTTAAGTTTTTTGAGGAATACAGAAATATAATACAAGGAATCCATTTTTTACCTGTTGAGTTAAGCACTGTAATTAAAAAGCTAAGAAAGAATCAGGTAAATAGTACTAATAAATTACTAAAGTTTAAAAAATTATTTTCTTTATTTAAAAATAAAGAAAATAGCGGAATATCTACCTGGGAAGTTTTGCTGACATTAAATAAATCTGGTGGGTTCAGGCAGGTAGTATTTCAAAACGGTAGGGTGATTTTTACCAGGCTTTTAAATAGCTTGATTGATCCGAATCCTGTGGTGATCGCAGGAGCTATTGAGCAGGAAATAATTAATTCTATTGAATATTTAAGAAGATTGTCTACCAAAGAGAAGGTAGAAATTTATATTAATATTCTCATATCCAATGAAATTAAAAAAAATATTCGCCGTAATAAATTTAATGCAAAAGAAGTAAATATATATACACCATATGAAGCAAGTAACATTCTAAAAATTCCTCCTGATATAACTACTGAGAATGACCGTTTTTGTGATCCTCTAATCCTCTCCTTAATGCACCTTGATAAAAAAAGAGTTATTACCGTCCATACCGAAGAAACAAAAAAAGTTTATATCTATACCAAATTATTCAGCTATTTTCTTACCCTGCTAAAGCTTGCAGTACCTATTACCATAATATTATCTTTAATTGCAGTATTTGATGCCTTCACGCTAAGTACTGAAATGAAAAATTTTCAATTTAATGAATCAAAATTACTTGCAAATTTAGATAGTAAAACGAACTTTAAAGCTAATGAGCAAAAAAAGTTAGGTAGTGACGTTAATGCACAGGAAGTAGAGGAAATAGTTGAGTTATATGAGCAGTATAAACAATATAATACTAATCCTGTAAAAATATTGCAACAACTGGGAGAGATAAGACCTGACTTAGCTAAAGTAAGTAGGATTAATATTTCTTATCAAGCCCCGAATTTAAAATTTACTCCGCAATCTAATAATAGTTATGAAAAATCTTTAATAAATAAGTTTTCTTTTATCGGTAGATTTACGGTAACTTTCCAGAATTATGGCTCTACCTATGATGAATTAAAAAATAATTATAATGATTATACGGTAGGGCTTACTCAAGTATTTAGGAACTATAGTGTAAAAGTTTCTTCACTACCTGAAAGTTTCTCTTTTGAAGATTTTAAAAAAGCGCTTACCTTACAAATAGTTATTCAAACGCCGACACAAGATAATGAGCAGCTGAAATGAAGTTAAGTAATTTAAGAGCATATTTTATTTTACAAGCATCCAAGCCTGGGGCAATTCTACTAGTATGTTTATTAATATTAGGAGGGGTGTCTTATGTACAAAATTATTTTTCGGGTAAGTATTCTTTTCATAAACAAAAATATGATGATTTAAGATCTAAAATTTTTACTATTGATCATAATATTGCGAAAACTAAGGCTGCACAATTAACCTGGGAAATAATAAAGAATAATAATTTTAATAAAATCGGGTTAAGGATTGAGGAAGCTAAAAAAGTTATTGATACAGCAAGTAAAGACCACTTTATTAATAACCTAAGCATCAATTTATCAAGCCCGGTTATTAGAAAGGACGTAATCAAAAGTAAGATAGGTTTAGAATATAGCGAAATAGATATCGGGTTAAGCAGCTACCTCGATACTGATGTTTTTAATTTCATTGATGAGTTAGGCAAGAAGATCCCCGGGTTGCTTAACTATACTTCAATAGATATTTCCAGTTTAGATATAGATATAAATGATTCTTTGTTGCAAAATATAAAGCAAGGGGGATATAAAGATTTAGTGCAGGCTAAGATAAATATAGTTTGGCAGGATTTTATAAGGCTTAAAGAAAGTAATATTAATGATGAAAATAAATAAATTAGTAATTGTTTTGCTGCTATTGTTAATTTCTGCAACAGCAAATGCGGTAGAAAGAATAGGGGATAATATCCTGAGTAATACACCCAACTCTGGGTATGTATCTATCCCTCATAATGATTCGACATCTAAACCGACTGATACCTCTTATCCTTTTAAGGTCACTAAGAAGGTTGATATAAAAGAATATAGCGTACAAAGCTGTAAAGATTTGCCGCTTAACTTTTATAATTGCTCGGTGTCAATTTGTTATGAAAAAGCTCCCTTCGGTAAAATTTATCGTAAGGTTGCAGGAATAGATAATGGAAAGTGTAAATATATTGAAAGAGTAGAAAACTTCGGAGGGATTAATTGTGCTTTTCCAAATGATAATCTAGTAGAAATTTCGAACATATTAAAGAAGCATTATATAAGCTTATATGATAATAGTGTTCAACTTAATGATGAAGAGACAAGCCAATTAAAGGAAATATATAAAGCTTATTGTGAAGTTTTACCAAGCAGTTCATTTACAAAAGTTATGACAATGAATAATAATTTAGGTAAAAATGAATTAAGTGAAATAGTAGAATTTACCAAACTTAATGCTAATCAAAATAATACGGTTAAAAGTGAAACAAAGCCGATAACTCAAAATGATCCTGAGTTTAAAGAAGGAGAAATCCGCTCTATAATGTTTACTAACAGTGAAGCTAAAGGAATTTTAGCGGCAGTTGAGAGCTTTATCAACCTTAGTAAGTTAAAAAACCAAATTGCTAAAATAGGAAGTATAGAAGAAGCTAAAAAAGAGCTTACTTCATTTTATCTGAATTCGATAATATATCTTTCAAACCAGAGTTGGTCAGTGTGGCTTAATAACTATAAGGTTCAAGAAAAATCACTCGGGGGAGTTTTAGTCGACAAGGTAAATAATGATTCAGTTGAATTTATATGGAAGACGGCTAATTTGGATGTGATTTCTCCGGAGTGGCAGTTAAGACTAATTAAAGATGGTGAGTATTATAAATCTAAAGATAATAGAATTAAAATTAAAAATGATAACGCAGAAAATGCGACAATTCATTTTATATTAAAACCTAATCAAACTTTTGTTGTTGATACGCTTTCAATAATTGAAGGTAAGATTAGAAAGAATTAACTAAAGGGAGAGAAGTTTATAGTGTTTGTGCTTGAAGTAAAGGAAATCGAAAAAAAGTTTAAAAAATCCCAAGTATTAAATAATATATCTTTTTGCATAAGCCAGGGGGAAGTATTTGGTTTAGTCGGCTTAAACGGAATAGGGAAGACTACCTTAATCAAAATCATTTTAAATTTGCTTCTTCAGGACAAAGGTGAAGTTACCATATTTTCAAATCCGAATGCGGATTTAAAATCAAAATCCTTAATTGCTTATTTGCCTGAAAAGTTTAATCCTTCCCCATTTTTAAAAGGTAGAGAATTTTTAGAGCTGTCAATGGGTTATTATGGTTTGGATTATAATTTACAAGAAGCAGAAATATTATGTAATCAACTAGGATTAAAATTTGAAGCATTAGATAGGAGAATCAGTAATTACTCTAAAGGAATGGGGCAAAAACTTGGATTAATATCAGTTTTCTTAACTCGTGCACCTTTATTAATTTTAGATGAGCCAATGAGCGGGTTAGATCCGAGTGCAAGAATAGCTCTTAAAAAGAAACTCATTTCCTACAAAGCAGAGGGCAACTCAATATTTTTTAGCTCACATATACTTGCGGACATAGAAGAGATATGTGATAAAATAGGGGTAATCCATGAAGGAGGATTAATATTTGAGGGCAGTAGCAAAGAGTTTATTAGTAAATACCCGGCTAATAGTTTGGAAGAATCTTTTTTAAGTGCTATAAATTTGTGAAGTAAAATATGTTTATTACGTTTGAAGGCGGTGAAGGTTGCGGAAAATCAACCCAGGCAAAATTTTTAAAAAAATATCTTGAAAGTAAGAGTAAAAAAGTTGCGCTTACCAGAGAGCCGGGCGGCACGGAATTTGCTGAAAAGCTAAGGGAAGTATTATTATCGGGTGAAGGGATCTCTGATCCGTTAACGGAATTTTTGCTGCTTTCGGTAGCTAGAAGAGATCATGTTATTAATTTTATTAAGCCAAAACTCATGGATGGTGAGGTGGTAATATCAGATAGGTTCATCGATTCATCGTTTGTATATCAGGGATATTTAAAGGAATTACCCTTAAATGTGATTGAGCAAATAACCAGATTGAGTATCGGTGATTTTATGCCTGATATAACTCTTTTTCTAACTATAGATTCTGAAATAAGTATGAAAAGAGTGGTGGAGAATAGGCAGGTTCAAACCTATTATGATAAAAAAGATATAAGTTTTCATACAAAAATTAATGATTCTTTTTTAGATCTGGCTAAAAGCTATAAAAGCAGAATCAAGGTTATAGATGCCGCTGGCAGTCAAGAAGAGGTATTTGAAAGGATAAAAAATGTGATTGATGAGAAGATTGAATAAATAAGTTAATATGATTAAAATACGTATTGAGCAAATTTTTTTATTATCTCAAAATCCTGAGCAAAAATTAAATGTTTAATCATTTTCAACCCAATTACCGCTTTCATCCTTGTGGTATTTCTTTTTTACTGCGCTCCAGGCTACTTTATGAGATACTTCTTCCCTTGTTTCTTCGCCTCTACGTTTATCAGAGTCTTGGTATTCTTCCCAAGCATTATTAAAAGCTTTTAGATAAATTTCTTGCGCTTTAATAGGGAGATGATTTTTTATGCTATAGGGTAAGTCGTGCGTAGAATTATAAGGCATATATTCTCCTAAAGATAATATTAGCTTAAGGCTTATAATTTAGCATTATTAAATATTCCGTCAAGTTTTTAGCGTTAAAAATATATATTAATTGATATATTAGAAAATAAACATTATTTTGGTCTTCCAGTTTATCAGCCTAACAATTTTTTATAATGCTAAACTTTTCAAGTAGCTTTCCTTCTAAGATGCTTACCTCTGTTCACGCTTATACAAAACCTTTTGCATTATTAAATGAAATATTCTTTGATGATTTTGTTGCTAGTAGAGATCGACATGATATTTATTTTCCTTCCGGCTGTCCTGAGTTTCTTATAAAGAATTATAATATTATTTCAAATGAATTAAGAAGTGAAATAGAAATAAAATTTTTAAGAGAAATGAAAAAGTTAGGTTTTAAATGGTCAGAAGCATATATGGTTTTTAGTTGTGACCATAAGAAAGTTGGAAAGGAAGATACGCAAGCGCATTATCGATCTCCTTCTCCCCCAGACTTATGGAGTGATATTAATGAACCATCTGTAAATAAAAGTACTGACATTTCTTCAACTTCTACAAGCGTAACATCACCTACTATAAGAACTTTAAAAGAACGTACAATCAGCTCGTCATCCACATCACCAACCTTGCAAATTATAAGACAAAAAATTGCTAATAAATTAAGAGACATAATACATAATAAAGAATTTAAAGAAGCAGATGATGAAATCCGTTTTATAATTAAAGGAAATGAGGATCAAATAAGAAGCTATTTACAGGAAGATTTAGAATTAGGGGAAAAATCAATTAAAATAGAAATGCTAAAAGATGGTAAGCTAGAAGTATCAATAAATAGGGAAGAGTTATAGGATTTAAAAGTAAAACTACCCAAGCATGATATTAGTATATCCTTATAATTAGTATAAATAACTAAATAAATTCACATTAATTAGATTGATAATATTAATTATAAATAATAAAGTTATACAAAATAATTTTAATAATAAGGTTGTTATGAGAGAAATAGATAAAAAACTTATTGTTTCTGTAAGAATCAAGTAAACAGAAGATGTTAGGAACTACATAGCACAAGGGGCGGATGTTAATGCAAAAGATAATTTAGGTTTTTGTGCGTTATTTTACGCTGTTCATAGCTGTTATAGAGATATAGCGATGTTATTACTAAATCAAGAAGGAATAAATATAAATATTACAGATCGTAGTAATATTACTCCCTTGCATATAGCTGCTGCTAACGGATATTTAGAAATGGTTGAGTTGCTATTAAATAACTCAGATATAGATGTTGACGCAACAGATATAGGGAATGAAACAGCGCTATATAAAGCAATAAATAATTATCATATTAAAGGAATGGATAAGATTGTGGATCTACTACTAGTTAGGAGAGCTAATTTGAATATACAAACTGATAAGAAAGGGGAGACTGCCCTGCATGCAGCTGCTGTTATAGGTGACCTTAAACTGTGCAAAAAATTACTTGAGCATGGTGCAAATCCTAATTTAAAGATAAAAGAATATATGATCAAATATGATGAAAGGGATGCAGATGGAATTAAAATGGCACCTAGAACAGCATATGAAATATATTTGGAAGAACATCCTAGCAAAGCAGCTAAATTTAAAGCTGTTGAAGAAAAGCTATTAGAAAAAGAACATAAAAAACAAAGAGGAGAGAAGAGGAAGGCTGTTCACCTTAAAAGCCAGGAGCAGGAAGGCAGCACCTTTAATAACGAACAAGGATCAAAAAATACAAAACAAGAATTCGATAGGAGTTTTACTAAACGCCATCAAAAACATATAGATGATACTAAAAATGCAAAAAATAATCCTAAGGGTGATTGGCGAAGTTATATCTTAGTCACTAATAATCAATATACAAATAATACAAAGCAGATAAGCTAATAATCTTAGTAGTTTCTTAGCTCTAAAATTAAATAAATTTCTCGTTCAATTTTATTTATTGTAACACTGCATTTTGCTCATTGACTTAGTCAATTGATACCACAACTGCGGGTAAGAAACTTACATTCACCTGAGTTCGGTATAAAGGATGTTGTAAAAGGGTATTGAGATAAAGAAGGATGCGAAGTAAGTTATCCTTTAATTGGTTCTAACATCAATATGAGGTAACGATGTTCGCATCCCTGATTGATATATTCTGTGCGGTTGACGATTTTTGTAAGCATTTTGATAAGAGTTGCGGCAGATATTTAATCGGAGGAAATAATAAGCGAAGGCGAAGAGCATGTAGGATGACGTTATCATCATGATACTATTTCATATAAGCAACTACCGGCATTTAAAGAATACTATAAAGATTGCATACTCAATCATCTTAAGAGCTATTTTCCCCACTTGGTAAGCTATAACCGTTTTGTAGAACCGATATCTGTAAGCATAATGCCGCTTTTTTCTGCACGGTATGAGAGGCAAAAAGACCGATATATATTTTAAGAAATAAAAGTTTGTTATATAGCGAGGAAGAAGCGGCATAGAGTATTTACAGGTTATGCAGCGAAAGACAAAAACTCTATGGGGTGGTTCTTCGGGCTAAAGTTACATTTGGTAATAAACAATCGAGGGGAGTTGATGGCTTGTTCTATAACAAGAGCGAGCACTGATGACAGGAAGCCTTTGCCGAAGTTAGTTGAAAAGCTTAAGGGATGGTTATTTGTAGATAAGAGATATTTAGGGAAATCTTTAGCAGATGAGCTAAAGGCTCAGGCTATGGAAATATTTACCAAAGTAAGAAAAAATATGAAGAAGCGTATAATCAACAAAGCGCAGAAGTTCTTTTTAAGCAAGAGAGGGATAATTGAAACCGTGATAGATCATTTGAAGAATTGCTACCATATAGAGCATTCACGGCATAGAAGCCTGGTAAATGCTTTTGTAAACATCATCTTTAGTTTAATCGCCGAACTAATTTTATTTTAAAATATGTGTAAAATGGGTAGCATTGCTTAATCCATATTTGAGCGACTACGCCGTTGTAATTGACAGCTGTGATGAGAAGTTATTATGGTATGTTCGAAGTAAACTACTAAGTAATTATTAAGTGTTTTTTAAAAACAATTTAATAACTGCCTTTAAAATGCTGATTTTAAGGATAAAACATCAAAAATAATATACATTCTATATCTCAATTTTAATAAAAGAGTGATTGCCAGTTTGAAAGCAATAAAACAATGTTTTACTTGTTTTTAACTACTTGTTTTATAAAGGATGCTTTTTAATAGTTTAATAAATTGCAGAACCCCCTCTTACTTAATATGGTAAGCAGCTTTAAAGGGTTTTCGGATATTGAGATAACTATATTTAAAAAAAGTCTAATATTTTAAGTAAGTTTATGAGCTTAACCATAATTATTATTAGTAAATTAGAAAGTATTAAATAGAAAGGAGCATAGATATGCAATTATCAAAAGAAGATATACACCTACCAAATAAGTATCAATACGAAAACTTAATATTTGAAGGAGGAGGGATAAAAGGTTTTGCATATATAGGAGCTATCGATGTACTTGGTAAAGAAAACATACTTGCGGGTGTAAAAAGAGTAGCAGGTACCTCGGCAGGAGCTATTACTGCCCTGTTGTTAGGGCTTGGTTATGATATCGGTGATTCTAGAAGAGAGCTGGAAAAAGTTTTTTTTGAATCCTATAACTTAGGGGATACTCTACTTAAATGGCCTTTAGTACTAAGAAGAATAAGAACACAATTTGGTGCTGAGTCGGCAGAATTCTTTTTAGAATGGGCAGAAGGGATAGTAGAGCGGAAATTAGGCAGTAAGAACGCTACATTCAAAGATGCTCATAAAGCAATATTAAGCCAAAAGGCAGAAGTATACAAATACATGTATTTTACAGGTACTAACATAAGTACTGGGTATTATGAAATATTTTCTCATGAGCACACTCCTGATATGAAGATAGCGGATGCAGTTAGAATATCGATGTCAATACCTCTTGTATTTACCGCTAAGCGATATGCTAAGCCTGGGAGTCATATAGAGGATCTATATGTAGACGGAGGGGTCGTTAACAACTATCCGTTGCATTTATTTGATGAAAGAAGCCAGCCTAATATGAAGACATTAGGGTTTAGGGTAGATCCCATTGAAGAGCTGGCGGTCTTAAGAGATGGTGCTGAGCCTATAAGAAGCGAAATAACAGGGTTTATTTCTTATGCAAAAGCATTGTACGGTACTACTCAAAATGCAGTGAACAATGTAACCAGGAGAAGCGATGATAAGTTAAGAACGGTATTTATAGATATAACCGGAGTAGATACGTTAAGCTTTAAACTAAGTGAAGAAACCAAAGAGAAACTGATTAGGTCGGGAAGAGAGGCAACCAAAGGGTATTTAATAAGCAGACCTGATAAATTAAAAACAAGTAATAGTAGGCTTGAGAGATTTGATCGTAAGAAGATATATGAGAAAGCATGTGAAATATACTGCTGTGAAATTGGAGAGGATACGGCAAAGATACAATATTGGTTCAAAAATATTGATAACTTAAAAACGATAAATAAATATGTTGATAGAATAAAGGAGCATGATAGAACAATTGTGTCCGAAATATTTACCGGAGCAGTCGACGATAAGATAAAAGTAGTTGAAATAACTACTGCTATATCTTCACTAAAAGAAATAAAAAAATGGGATAGCAGCACTAAAAAAGCAAGTCAAGACTTAAAGAAGATAACAGATTTACCGTTGGTTAAGGTAGAAAGCTGGAAGCGACAGGATTATGTAGAGTTAAAAGCTAAGAAAAAGCCGGTATCCTTAGAATTAATAGAGGCAGTACATGCAGGAAATATAGGAAAGACGGTAGACCTATTGAGCTCGAATATATCGCTAGATGGTGTAGATAAATTCGGTTGTGCGGCATTACATTATGCTGCAGAGTTCGGGTATTATAAGATAGCTGAAACTTTATTGCGTAACGACCCCGCACCAAATATTAATTTAAGGGATAACAGTGGGGAAACAGCCTTACATAGAGCTGCTTTGCAGGGGTATACTAATATAGTGAGACTATTGCTTACACATAATGCAAATATAGATGTAAGAAGTTCATACGGAGCTACGGCATTACACAGGGCAGCATACCATGGACATAAAGATGTTATGGCGGAATTAATAAGATTCGGCAGTTCAATTAATGAGGCGGATGAAATAATGCAAAATACACCGTTACACTGGGCAGTAGCACATAATCACAAAGAAGCTGCAGAACTCCTTTTGAAGCAAGGAGCCGATACTATGCTAAGGAATAAGGAAGGTAAACTTGCATCCGAGTGTGCACAAAGCTTTGAGATGAAAGAGATATTCCGCAAATTTAGTAAGAACGAAGAAATATCCAGGGCTATATAAGTAAAACTAATCTTAAATCCATTTAAACAAAACCGAGCAGGAGGTTGAATTGAGGAATGAAATAGAAACTACGGTATCAAAAAAATACAGTAGTAAAAACTTTTATACGAATGTTCAACCTTTGCCGACTGATGTATCAGTTCCGTTATTGGCAACTTCAAGTTCTGAAAAAATATACTTACCTAATAATGAACCTATTAATAAGGTGCTGATAAAGTTATGTGATCAATTTTATACCTTCTTGGAAAAAAATGAGCAAACTATTGTTATTAGTTATTATCAGCAATTAATACGCCAACTAAATACGTTTGAACCGTTATTAATCGATGAAGTGGTAATATCCAAGATTTTTAAATGTATTGATTTATTTATTAACTACTCTGAAAATTTGGATTCAAGTAATTTTGTTCGCATTATAACCCTACAAACAAGTATGGTCGATATAATAAAGCGTCACTACAACCATACTGAATTATGTAAAATTAAATCCTCATTATATAAGAATGTAGGTTTTTTAAAAACAAAAACTTTCGTCGAACAAAAAGAAACGGCCGTTTCTTTATATGTGCTACCTAAAGATTTTGGGGTGATAGAGTTTTATGCGCAAGCATTAAAAGAAATTGTTAGGCAAGAGGAGATTAAGGGTATAGCTTCAGCTTTAGATAAAGAAATCGATAAATATATCTATCAATTATCCCATAAGTGTCTATATGAATTTTTAAGCGAAAAAACTCTTAAGTTAATACCTAAGGAATCACCTGCATTATTTAAAAACATATTAATCCAATACCGTATAATTTTAGAAAGGCTAGCTGTAAATGAAAAGGAATTAAATTTGAGCTCTTTAATGAGAAACTTTTTGTATAAAGCGGGGGATATCATTGATACTTATCGTAATAAACTGAAAGAACCTACTGGTGCCAGTTATAAATATAGTTTGACTGATTTGGATGATTTAACGACATATGTTACTCAATTGCTTGTTGACAGCGACAAAATCATAGCGTGTGAAAGTAGCAATAAATGGAGGGAGAACTGGAATAAATTTAGAGAAATAAGAAGAGAAGTAATTAAGATAGAAGACATTATAGAACGGCAATTATATTTATCTCAAAAAATTGAAATCCTGATATCACAAATGGTTAAGGAAGGAGAGATGATACTTGGTAAGCCGCCGTGTGATTATATAATGCTTAGTTTAGGTTCTTTAAGTAGAAAGGAATTTTTTCCCGGCTCAGATTTGGAATGTTTAATTATTTTAGATGCTGAAAATAAGAGTGCAGGAATGATTCCTGAGTATTTTAAAGCATTAGCCGGATTGTTAAAAATACAAATACTAGCTGTAGGGGAATCAAAGGCAGGTTTTGCTTTAGATGGTAACGATCCAGCTACAAACTTTGATGAGTTCGTGATTACAATTAACAAATTACCTGAAGCTTATAATGAACACTGTAAAAATCAACATATCTTGGGATTTAGTCTACTTAGGCCTAGCCTGCTTTATAGTTCAAGGGAAGATGATATATTTTTTGAGAGATACAAAGATGTAATGAGTGGAATACTGGCCTCTACCCATAAACAGCAAGCTATTAATCAATTGGAATACCATACTAGTAAATTTTTGTTGGAAAGTAGAGATAATTTAAGTTTTATGAAATTGGGGGCAGAGGTGGCTCGCAACGAAAACAAATGTTTTGATATAAAAGAATGCTTTTATTCACCGCTTGTTTATTTAGCCATAGATCTAGGCTTATATTATAATATTAAAACTAATAATACACTTGAAATATACGAAGAATTACATAATAGGGATGTGATATCAACCGAGTTTTTCACTTTCCTTAAAGAAGCATACTGCTACATAGTGGAACTTAGATTTGAAGCACATAACTTTAAAAAATCACATTATGATGAAATATACTTACCTAATAGTACTAAAAGCGGTTGTCTCGTACTTGAAGAGGAAGCATTTGAGAAGTTAAAGAAAATTAACCTGGAAGTAATAACTCCGCTATATAAAGCAGTTGAATTAATAGTAAAAAACAAATCATACAATCATTCCGGAAACAAAACTATTGAAGACCAAGCAACAATCACAAATATTGATCATGTTGCAGATTTATACTGCCGAACACATTGTAAAAATAATGAGGCTCTAGACAACCCAAGTATATTTGCAGAGTTAATCTCTATATATCACAGGTATTATACTAGAGAATATAAACTGGAGATACTAAGACAAAGAGAAGAGGTATATCTGCAGGAAGGACTAAATAGTCTCAGTATGCCGCTTCCGTCTAAAATACCGGAAAATGCCGTTATAGTTGAAGAAGCAGGTAATAAGTATATGCTTAAGCCTGAAGTGGCTGAGAATATAATCACTAAAGACGGTAGTATAGTTAAACAGGAAGGAGGATATGGGCGGCGTAACGTAGTAGGTATAACGCATAACGGTTATTCACTGCATATTAAAGAGAACCCCGAACTTCCCGGTATGGAATACACACTGGGTTCACTGATCAGAAAGATTGCCGGACAAGGCGCTCCTGTTACTAAGCTACTTAAGTTCACTGTAGATAACAGAGTTTATCCTGTACAGATATCCCGAACCGTTAAGGGAATTAATTATCAAGATGCATTAAACGGAAAAAGTTCATGTTTAAGTAAGATAAGCAGTAAAAGCTTTGGTATGATGTATATGGCTTCTTTACTTATCAACCCGGAAGACGGAAAGCCGGATAATTACATACTTGAGCCTGTGAAAGGAGGAGAAGGAGAAAAATACAATATTGTGTGTGTTGATAATGACCATGGCTTAGTGCCTGCCTTAGTAAAGGAAAAGTCACATACTAAGCTGATGGTTAAAACAATATTATATTGTATGCCGCAGATGTATGAGGATCTTGATAAGGAAGTAAGAGAGCAAATACTTGCTTTAAACCATGATGAGTTACTAAATGAATGGCTTACTGAACTGATTAAAAAAGATAATGAGTATAGGTATCTATTTACGGTCAAAGAGCAGGAAATACTGCTAAACCAAGGAGAAAGAAGAGGAATATTTACTCGTAAGTATGAAAAAGAAGGTGCACTACCGGTGGTAATACCCATTATGTTAAAGCAAGGTGCTGTAGCAACACTATATCAAAAGTTTATTCAGTTAAAATCTATATTGGAATATAGTGAGAAAATTACTCCTATGCAGTTATTATACAATATAGAGCCATTACTTGCCAAGTATTATGATGATCCTAAGCTCAAAGGTTTAGGGGCTAAAGAGGTATTCTCGGTTTTATGTAAGGATCAGTATTCAACCGTTATGGCCGGTAGATTCGGTACAATGGTAAACAGTAGACAACTTTTACAGTCGGTATTGCAGGAAATACCGAACTTGGAAGATATAGTAAAAAAGAAACATACACCAGCCCAAGCAATAGACGAAATTAAAATAATAAAGTTACAAAGTTCGACATTAAACCGAGTAAGGGAACAGCTATTGGCAGGAAATGATAAACCGTTTAAGGAATTATTATTAGATAGCTTCAGAGAAAGAGTTATAAACGGCACTAAGGGAGGAAATAAGAGAGTTAATTTTGCAGGATTAAGTGAAAGTAAACAGTTATTTATATTACAGGCTATGAGAGGTAGTTCATTTACCGAGCTTTTACTTAGTAACTGTACTGTTTTAACTGATGCCATAATAAATGATATATTAAAAGATAGTCCCGGACTTATGGTTCTTAATCTAAGCGGCTGTGTAAGCCTTACCAATTATGCGGTAAGAAGTATAGCAAGCTATTGTCCACAGATAGAGAAGTTGGTTATAAATAATATACCTAACTTATCTTATATTGGTACAAAGACCGGAATGAGTAGTTTAGTGTTTTCTAATTTAAGAAGGTTGGATTTAAGTGATAACCGGGATTTAGGCAATGTTTGGATATATGCTCCTAAACTGGAGTGGTTGGATATAAGCGGGTGTAAGCAGATTACTGATAAAGGATTATGCTATTTAGTCGGTAATAGTTCTTACTTAAACACTTTGATGCTTGAGGGGTGTGATAAGATAACTAACATGCAAGCTAAAACATACCACCCGCAATTAGCATTATTAAAAGCAGAGTTACTATACAAGGCAGAGATTTCTAAAGATACGGTAAGCTTTAAGCATGTTAAGTTTGCTAAAAAAGATATAGATGCTTTAGGTAAAGTAATAAAAACTAATGCTACTATTAAGACATTATATCTTAGTGATAATAATATATCCTATAAAGGAGATATATCAGGATTAGATGGCCTTCAACCCAATACTACTGTTTCCGTATATAATAGTATTGGTACCGAAGGATGGAAAAAAATAGCAGAAGCCCTAAAGAGTAACTTCACCATTACTACCTTAAATCTTGAATATAGTGGTATGGATACTGAAGTAAAAAAGGAAATATTAGATGTTTTTAAAAAAAATGCTTCTATTACTACCTTAAATTTAAAAGGTAATAATATAGACGATGAAGAGGGAAAATTTATAGCTAAAGCTCTTAGAACTAATATGACTCTTACAGAATTAAATCTCACAGAAAATGAAATAGAACCTGAGACATTTGGCCACATTACTGGCTATTTAGCTAGGAATAAAATATTACGAGACGATACTAACTTAACTTGCCTTGATCTTAATTATATTAATATAGGTGATAAGATATTAAAGAATATAATAGAGGCAATCAATACTAATACTAATATATCAATATTACATCTTGCCGGCAGTAATATAGAATTTAAAGGAGGGAAAGCTATTGGTAGGTTGCTTAGAACCAATAATAGTATTACAGAGCTATACCTTGGAAACAATAGAATAGGTGATATGGGCATTATACTGATAGCTAGTGCTCTCAAAACTAATACTATACTCACCAAGTTATTTATTAGTAATAACAACATAAGTGAAGAAGGGGGAAAAGCAATAGCTAAAGCATTAAAAAATAACACTACTCTTACTGATTTAGATCTTAGAGGTAATCATATAAGCAATAGTACATTATCCGAAATTGAAACTTATCTAGAGAGAAATAAAACGAGCAGAAGAGAAATAACAGAACCAGCATTAGCTGCTAATGAATTTAATGGGAGTGTACTGGAATCAGCTAAAGGTAGCACAGGAAATGATAATACTTCAAATACAAAACTAGAAATAGTAGAAATCAAGGCTAAAAAAACAACTGCTTCACCTCAGGTAAGAAAAATTGCTGAAAGGAGAAGAGGTGTTATACTTTCCAGGCCTCAGCTTACTGATGATCTGAATGTAGATATAAGTGAAGCAAAACAGGAAGAAGCAAAAACAACTAATACAGAATACCAAAAACTAACCCCAAAAAATGTAAATACTGATGTAGAATATAACACTCCAGATAAGCAGAAGGGATATAAATTATATGAAGCAGCAAATACAGGTAAAGTTGTTACCGTAATGGGGTTATTGAGGGACGGAGCAGATACTAACTATGTAGACGATACAAGCGGTAAAACTGCTCTACACCAAGCAACAGAGGCTGGGCATACAAAGATAGTAGAACTATTACTTAATCATAGTGTTCCAGTGCAAGTTAATTTATTAGATAAAGTGAGAGGAGATACAGCATTACATATAGCTGCTGATAAAAATCACTTAGCCATAGCTAAAATGCTATTAGATAAAGAAGTAGACACTAATCTATGTAATAATTTTGGCTTTACCCCTTTACACTACGCCGTATCAGGCGATCACAAAGACTTAGTTAATTTACTGTTAGCACATGGAGCTGACCCATTTATACAAACTAATGAAAATAAAGTTGCATTAGATTATGCCCAAAGCTTTGAAATGAAGGAGATATTTCGTCAGTTTAGCAAAACACCTGAAGTATCAAGGATATAAAATACATGAATACTTAAACACTAGATAAAAGAGCAAAATAGGAGGCTAACTTGAAAGAGAACACAATAAATATCGGCCTAAATGAATATAAAAGTAGTAATTATTACTTAAATAATATTCTTCCTGTAAAAAAAATAACTATTCCGGAGTCAGACCAAGAGGATACTCAGCCGCAAGTAATTTTTGAGATTGATATAAATGATTTATTAATAGGCTTTTGTGAGCAGTTTAAGTTAATAATTGATGAAGGTAACCATGACGCCATAATTGATTACTACTGCCAGCTTGTCTATCAATTAAGCCTTTCTGAATCATTAGATCTCCATAAGAAAACTACTAAAGAAATAAGTAAAGCTATAGTTGCTTTTATTGGATACATACAAGAATCGGGCTTAAATAATTTCAAGGAGATAGTCTTATTACAAGAAAAAGTTGCCAACGTTATTAACAATAATTATAGCCATACTAATTTAGGGCAATATTTAACCTTGCTCTATAAGAATATAGCTTTTTTAAAGCAAAAAAGTCTTTCTACTTCTATATCTACACCACAGGAAAGAACTCTTTCTCTAAAGATAGATCCTAACCAAGTATTAGAAATATTAAATGATATTTCCATGGCATTAAAGAAATCACAGTGTGAAAGAGAAGCTTCAGATACAGCTTTAGAAATAGACAGTAATATTAGTAAGTATACTTACCAACTATGTTATGAAATATTAGAACAAACATTAGAGGATAATACATTAAAAAATAGAGGTGATAACCAAGCTCCTGATAAATTCACAAAGACTCTTAACAACTATTGGAATTTATTAAAATTATTATCTTGTTCGAATAAAGATATAGATGTGGAGCCCTTAGCAAGGAATATTATATTCAAGGCTAGTGAAGTTATTAATACACATCAAACTCGTTTACATGGGAATTCTATAGAAAGCCAGGGCTATCAATATAGTTTATCTGATCTGGATAAGCTAGTTACCTATAATACTCAGTTAATGCTGGAAAGTTATGATCTATCTTCAAATAGCCCTCATTTTATATGGAGAGAGAATTGGAATAAGCTAAGAGATATTAGAAGAGAATCTGTAAATTTAAATGCTCTAGATCAACAAGTATTTTTGTCAGAAGAAATAAGTAATTTAATAAGAAGATTAATACAAGAAGCCGGTGATATCCTTGGAAAACCTCCTTGTGAATATATAGTACTTAGTTTTGGTTCTTTAAGTAGGAAAGAATTATTTTCTTGCTCTGATTTAGAATGTTTAGTTGTTTTAGATACTGAAAATAAATTAGTTCCTTCAGTTACCCGGTACTTTACTATATTATTTAAGCTAATTGATGTGCAACTTAGAACCTTAGGAGAGTACGGAGAGGGGCTCGGTTTAGATAAAAACAACCCTGTCTTAAATTATGATGAATTTGTAATTACAATTAATAACTTAGAAAAAGTTTATAATTTACATAGAGACGATACTAAAGAAAGCTATCACTATAGTTTACTTAAACCCGACTTACTTTATAGTTCGAACGAAGACAACTTACTATTTGAAAAATATAAAGAGATAATGAGTCAAACATTATCTTCGATAAATAAAGAGCAATCCCTGAAGCAATTGAAAACTCATATTGAAGATTACTTTCGTTTAAGTAATGAACAATTGAATTCTGTAATGTTGGGTAGCAATAAGAATAGCTATGCTAATAAAAATATAGACTTAAAAAAGTGCTTTTATTCCCCACTAGTATATCTGGCAATAGATCTAGGCTTATATTATAATATTAAGTCTAATAACACTCTTAAGATATATGAAGAACTATATAAACAAGGTTTTATATCCGGCAAGTTTTTTGAGTCATTGAAAGAAGGTTATTGTTACATAATAGAGTTAAGAAATGAAGCACATATTCTTAAAGGATCGCAATACGATAAGGTGTTTTTACCAACTAACAATAAAAGCGGTCATCTTGTTCTTAGAGAAGAAGCATTTGAGAAGTTAAAGAGAATTAACCTAGAAGTAATAACTCCGCTGTATAAAGCTTTAGAGTTAATAACAACAAATACTCAATTTATAAAAGATGCGCTTGATATAACGGTATCATCCGGAGAGTTAAATTTAGCTTTTCACGCTTTGACTGGAACCAATGAGGAAACAACCATATATTTTCCTGATCAGATAGCTAAGTATTATTATGAAGCACGTAATGCAAATATTAATAACACTGAGCATGCTTTAGATGATCCGATAATATTATCTGAACTAATCGCTCTATACCAGGATCATTATAGATGGCAATATTGTTTAGAAAGCATTACACAGGAGAATATGCCAACAGAGCATCCTATAATACAAATCAACTCTATTAATTTAGGAGATAAGTACCTAATACCGGAAGTATCAAAGGAATTATTTAATAGTAACGGAAAATTTATAGCAGATGAGGCATTGTCAGGTACTCACCAAGTAAAGCCTATAGAGTACGGAACACATAAATTACATGCTAAATTTTCCCCTGAGTTACCCGGGATCGAAAAAGCAGTAGAATTACTTAGCCAACTATTGGTGGGGTCAGGGACTACTTCGCTCACTGAGTTTATAAGATGTAAAGTTATAACCAAAGATAAAAAGGAACATACATATCCGTTACTACTTTCAAGCACTATTGAAGGAAAAACAGTCGCGAGTCTAGACGTATCAAAAATTAAGTTTGATACCAGGGAATTAAGTAAAGCATTAATAGCCTCGGCGGTAACTCGGCAAGAAGACGGCCACCCTAAAAACTATATAATTGAATTATTAAACAGTAATACTTATAGGTTAGTATGTATAGATAAAGATCATGGCTTTGTAGAGCCAATAATAACTAAAGATACTAAGCCTATATTAATGTTTACTTCAATTATTTATTGCTTGGAACAAGTAAAGGAATTGCACATAGACACTGCAATAATTAAAGACTTAAGTAGAATAAATATTGATATAATGCTGACCAGATGGCTTGAAGAATTGGATAAGATACATAAATATCATGTAGGGTACCAACAACCGGACGGTAAGCATATACAAGGTATATGGTCTGAGTTAGAAATAGAAAAATACTATAATAAGAAAGAAGGGTATTTACCGAATTTCTTAGGTGAAAAAATAGATGAGCCACGCTGTATAATCCCTATAGTGATTGGAGAAAAAACATTACGGGAAACGTATGAGTTGTTATGGCAGATACAACAAAATTTACGCGAGAAAGATATATTTACTCCCCAATTAATATTAAAATATATTAACCCTTTAGTAAGTAAGATATATGAAAGGATGCTACCAAAAAAGATACATAATGCTTTTAAATATTTTAATACTTTATCTGAAGTAAAAGCAAGTTACTTTAAGGTGAATAAAGGCAATAAACAAATACAGAGTAATATTGAAAATTATCAGGACAGTAGAGTTACAATAGATCAAAGAGTGCAGTCAATTGCAGGTAAGATATTGACACTTAAAGATATAAGAGAGCAAAAGCACTTAACTCCTGCAGGAGCGCTAGAGGAGTTAAAGTTATTAAAAAACTGGCAGGCTTTTATAAATGAAGCAAAGGAGGAAATTAAGCAAGGTAAGATTAGCAATATATATAATAAATTACTTCCTATCCATAGAGAAATATTAATAAACAATATAGATGCAAAAGAAATTGGAGGTGGGCAAAATATTATAAGTCTACTAAAAACATACAAAACTAATTTCCATAGATTAATTTTAAAAGGATATAACTCTTTACCCGATGCAGAGTTATGGGATTTAATATGGGATAGTAAGATGTTAATATCTTTAGGCCTAATAAATATTCGTGGTCTTACCGGTACATGTTTTAGTGATGGAGTAATGTATTATGGAATAGCAGGGCATTGTAATTTATTGGAAAAGCTTATTTTAGAAAACTTAACTAATTTGAATTTCTTAGGTACTAGAAAGCATATTACATTATTTGCCAATCTTAGAAGATTAGAAATAAGAAATTGTGATAAACTACAGGTAGTAAATATAGAAACCCCTAAGCTAAATGAATTAGAACTTAGTAATTGTGAGTCTTTAGCTAAATTTATATTTAGAACCAATGAAACTATGCAAAAATTTATGCTACCTAAGAATTTAGGTAAAGTATCTTTAATTGGCTGCACGGTAGATAACGAAGAATTATCAAATGTTGATATTTGGGGTAAAGATGAATGTAATTACGGGGTTGGATTAAAAGTAATTTATGAGGATTTGAAAGCTCAAGGTAAGATTAATGTTGTAAACTTATTGCTTGCTAAGAGAGGAAAAGAAGTATCTTTATCTTATAGTAAACAAGGAAAAATTAATAAAAAATTAAAACAGTATAGTGAAGCAATAGATAGTTATACTAAAGCAATTGAATTAAATCCAAATGTTGCATCTCATTATAATAGTAGAGGAGAAGTCTATTTTTGTTTAAGAGAATATGATAAAGCAATAGCAGATATTGAGCAGGCAATACATATTAAACCCGGTAATGCATTATACTACAATAATAGAGGAGAAGCTTATTATTATTTGAGAAAATATAAGGAAGCAGTAAAAGATTATACTCAAGCTATACAACTTTATTCAATTTCTGCCGTATATTACAATAACAGAGGAAAAGCATATAACTATTTAAAAGAATATGACAAAGCAAAAGCAGATCATGTTCAGGCAATAAAACTAGATCCGACTAATGCAGCATATTATAATTATTATGGGAAAACTTTATTTGATCTAAAACAATATGATAAGGCAGTAATAGAATATAGCAAAGCTTTAGAATTAGTAAAAAGTGATAGTATATATTACAGTAATAGAGGATTTGCATATAAGAAACTTGGTTGTTATGATAAAGCAGTAAAAGATTATGATAAAGCTATAAGCTTAGATTCAAATGAAAGCTATTACTATTATGAGCGTGGAGATATTTATTATCATCTAAATCAATTTGATAAATCGATACAAGATTATAATCAAGCAATAAGAATAGATTCTAATAAAGCTGATTATTATAGCAGGAGAGGTCTTAGTTATCTTAGTATCAATCAATTTGAATTAGCATCAATTGACTTTGGACTTTCAATATCAATTAACGAATTACTACCCAACCCTTATATAGGAAGAGCAAAAATATACTTATTAGAAGGCAAGTTAAAAGAAGCACTGAATGAAGTTAATCATGCTATAGGACTTATAACTTACACCGGTGCCTCATATGTATTAGCTTATACTACTAAAGGCCAGATCTTTTATTCCATGAACAGTTTTGAAAAGTCATTAAAATGTTATAAAAGAGCTTTAGAAGTTGATGTAAATTGCGTTGAGGCAAGTAACGGATTAAAAGAAGCAGAGAAAGGTCTGATAGAAGAAAATGGAACCTTTGCACATAATATATTTAAAGAACTAAATGCAACAGCAATGAAGCTTTGCAAAGCAACTATTCCCTTATCTCAGGCGTTAAGGCATCAAATGCAATTCACATCCAGTAGAGATATGAATTTATTAAGAAAAAGTGAAACGTGCTGTATTTCATATTTACCTATAGACTTAATAGTGCATACTTTAAGTTTCTTACCTGAAGCTGAGATATTACATAAAACCACAATCACAAAATTATTAGAAAGTTTCGTTTCTAATAGAGTAGTAAGCCGAACTAAAATAGAGGATGATCTTCTCAAAATACCTGAGCAAATTTGCTTTACAGTAAAACTAATGTACCAAAGAAAAGAGGTAGTAGTTCGAGAAAGTATTTAAAACTAAATGTTCTTTCTTAAGCACTAACCACTTATGGGTGCATGAGCAACAATGGACTGTTCAATCAATGCAGTAATGCTACCTTAAACAATGAAATTATAAAATGTTGCATTGTAAATTAGATTGTTAAGTGAGTTATAATTAAGCCTTTTTCTTATCGTATGTCCAATAAATGAGTGTTTATTAGACACATGTAAAATGACACTAAAACAGTATAAGAAAGCGCTTAAAAACCTATTGAAAAAACAAAGTAAGAATAT